>JBBSDT010000306.1:0-4384 GCA_038240405.1 Ignavibacteria bacterium | reverse complement strand
TTCATTACTTAGAATTCCTAATTTATATTACCCAATACTCAATACTCAATACTCAATACTCAATACTCAATACTCAATACTCAATACTCAATACTCAAAACCCAATACTTCCTAGTGGTTTCTTCTTATCCACTCCATCTTGGACATCGTAGATTCCGGCAACACATCTGCCGAATAATTATATTCCTCTTTGGAATTTACAATACTATTTTGAACCGGTCCGGGGGGCGGATACTCACATACAAATAATCCACTGTTATTAAAAGCATAAATCATATCTGTTAAATCTACAAATCCATCGTAGTTCAGATCAGATAAGAGGTAATCTCCTGAGGCAAAAGCTGCACTGTTATTATAAATTATTATCAGGTCACTTAAGTCAACGCAGAAATCACCTGTAACGTCGCCGGAAAATATAGAAGCGCTGCCGTTAACTAAAGCCATATTATTTCCGAAAGCCTGCGAAACTGAAGTTGTGAAGTCATAAATTAAAGTATTTGCAGTACATAATGCCGGCACTGCACTCCAGGTTTGAACAGAGTTTCTATGTGTAACTACCACGTAATAAGATAACCCGTTTTGTGCCAGTGCAAACGGAACAAAAGCAGTACCACTTGTGGAATCATATACTGCTTTCCTGCTTTCTATTATTGCATAAGGTGATGTAGATTGCCTTAGGGAAACCGTTAATGTATCCTTTCTCGTTAACTGAATTGCTTCGAGCCGGACAGTCAGAACAAGAGTCTGACAGGTAGTAGTCAGTTGGGTTGAGTCAGGTCCTGATTCCACAGCAAGGCCACCTAACGTGGAATTAAATACTTTTCCCGCTATAACTAATGAGGAAGAATTTCTGAATCTGTACGTAAATGCAGATGTGCCTGTGCTATTTTGCAGTCCTATTAAATGTGTAGCCAGGGTATTGTTGTTTACCAATGATTCAAATGCCTGACCTGTTCTTCCACTAGTAGTATCCGAATATTGAAAAAGTACTCTGGAGTTAGCAGAAGGTGCGGATGAGATGTCCACCAAGGCCTGGAAACTAAAATATTCCCCTGTGGCAGCACTGTATTTTGGAGCCCTGTCATAAGTAATTATAAGCTGCGAACCTGAGACTTTATAGCTGATCCTGTGAGTGGAAGATGCCGTATTCTGTGAAAAGTCAAAATCATACCAAAACGGATATATTGCGTTTAAAACATTCCCTCCCGGAATGCCTGTCGAAGGCGGATTCCAGTTACCCGATCCGGGATTAAAACTTTGAAATGCAATGATTCCATTTGTACCTATTCTGATTGTATCATAATTATTTCCGAAAAATTTTATTTTCTTTCCGCCCGGTATCAATACCTTCCAGTAACCATCATCTAGATCGCCTGTAAATATTCCGCTTTGAGTATTAACTGTATTTACTTCCAGGCTTACACTTCCCAGAGTATCTTTCCAGCAATAATCAGGATGAGAAGGAGCGGGAACCGCTCCCAAAGTGGAATTGGCGTAGTAATATGATGAGCTGTTTCCAAAATCCGGATTGTACGCATTTAAAGTGGTCTTTAATGTATCATTATATCTATTATTATCTACAAACAAACTTGAATAAACCGTAATATTGTATGTCCCTGAAAGCGGAACAAACGTACTATCAAAAATTACTTGTATAGATGAACCGGCATTTAGGCTGGAAATAGTTTTTGTACTGGTATAATTAACCGGTCCGGTGATTTTATAAGTTACAGGAATATTCGATTGATTACTTGTTCCTGAATTTTTGAAGGTAGCTTTCGGAGCTATAGTTGATGCCGGTAAAGTTAAATTTCCGGAAGGTGAATTGATAGTAAACGAACTGATATCATTTACAAATACTGACGATTCAATAGTTAATGCATCTATACCGATATAATTACTATTGGTACCTGAGGGACCGCCGTTGACAACGTTATACCGGATTGCAAATCTTCCTCCTGCACCTGCAATAGGAGCACCGAAGGCTTTTCTAAGCCAAGACCCTGTTGTAATCGCTTTAAATCTTCCAAGTTCAGTCCAATCTGCTTCTGGCACAGAATCGCCGAGTGCAGAGTACATTACCCGTATGGAATCCGGATAAGTTGAACCCAAATCAGATCTTGAATAAAATACTAAAGAATCACCTGTTGCAATGTTATTCTTCGGAAGCACCAGCCAGCTATCAATATTATTTATGGCATTTACCACCTGAAAATCTGCTGCGACGTACCCGGTTGTCGGACCATTAAAGGAAGGAAACACACCTCCCTGAAACCATGTTGGAGCTGTACCCTGAATTCCTCCACCCCTGTAATAAACTTTGTACCCCCTGTTCTTCAATGATGTAGTATCATTGGCTCCGTCAAAATTATCAATATAATAAGGAGAGCCAAAGAATTGGTTATGACCATTATTGTCAGGATAAGAATTCTCTTTTGAGGGACTTACAGGATGTGTTGCATTTTTTCTTCTTGCGCTTGTTGGATCGTCATCATTATTTTTCTTTTGGTTATAAGAAAATCCGTATATAATACTTAATGACAATAAAATAGTAATAGAAAACGTAAACCATTTTCCAGGCATATAATAGCTTCCTTTCAGCTAAATTTGGGATTATGTAAACTTAGATTTTTATAAATTAAGTTTCAAGAATAAAGCGAGCGTTAAATGAAATTATAAATTTTAAATGTTAAATTATAAATAGTAACTTTTAGCCAGGGAACTCTCAGGGACATTCAATCAGCTTTATTTTTCTGACAACATATCATTCTCTAACATAGTTCTTTCTCTTAACTAAGTTGTCATTCCGGCAATCTTCAGGCCGGAATCCAATCAACAATTCCTTCAATGTATCATTCCCAAATTTAAACCATCACTTCCCCACTGTGTTGTCATTCCGGCAATCTTTTGGCCGGAATCCAATCAGCACCGCGTTGTCATTCCGGCAATCTTTTGGCCGGAATCCAATCAGCTATTTTCCTTCAATGTATCATTCCCAAATATGAACCATCACTTCCCCGCCGCGTTGTCATTCCGGCGATCTTCAGGCCGGAATCCAATCAACAATTTTGACTTCATAACAAAATCTTTTTGAGAAATAAATCCTGACTCTCTCGCTTGTTGTCATTCCGGCGATCTTTTGGCCGGAATCCAATCAGCAATCTTGACTAAACAAACCAAATCTTTTTAAGAAAAAAATTCTGACTCCATATAGTTTGCATCACATCTGTTCGAGATGCAGAATGCTGATTAGCGACTTCTCACAGTTTGTCATTCCGGCAATCTTTTGGCCGGAATCCAATCAGCCCTGCATTGTCATTCCGGCAATCTTTAAGCCTGGGGTACCCTTCGGGTTATCCAATAAGCCATAGTCATTTAAAACATATTTTCCTTTAGCAACTCTTCACTTCCACCGATTTCAAAAAATAAATCTTTCCATTCGCTATTCTCTTTTTCAATCTCCCTTACCTTCCACTTTCTTGGCCAGTTTTTTAATTGATTCTCTTTTTGAATAGCAAATCTAATATCGTTTGTTTGCTCGTACCAAACTAACTTATCAATGTAATATCTTTTAGTAAATCCTCTCATAATTTTTCTTTTATGCTCAACAACTCTTCTAATCAAGTTATTAGTAACTCCAATGTAGAGAGTTCCATTTTTACCACTCGCAAGCATGTATACATAATAATTTTTCATTCCAAATCCTCCGTTCTAGCCCTCATTACGAACTTCTTAAAGATTCAAGAATCGCAGATCTTTTAAACACCTAATTTCAATATACATTTAACAACTTTTTTTAAAAATCATATTCTAAACACAACATTTTTTTAACTCATTGGATGGTACCCCCGGCCACCTTGCCGCGCAGTAAGGCTGGCCTAAAGATTGCCGGAATGACAACAAGTGGGAGAGTCAGGATTTATTTCTCAAAAAGATTTGGTTTTGTAGTCAAGATTGCTGATTGGATTCCGGCTTGAAGATTGCCGGAGTGATAGGTTGTTAAAACCCGTGATGTTCCATGAATGAAAATACTAATGTAGTCCAGATCGCGGATTGGATTCCGGCCTAAAGATCGCCGGAATGACAAGTTTTTGGGAGCCAGTAATCTTCCATGAATGAAAATACTATGTAGTCGAGATTGCTGATTGTGTGATGACTCAATAGAAATGTCAGTAATATAACTCAATAGAAATGTCAGTAAAATATTAAATTGAAGACACCCAAGAAAGGAGTTTTTCAATTTGAATGGAGTACTGACAATGAGTCAAAAAGAAGTTGACAGACTTAGTATAATAAATCAGGTAATGAGTAAGAAAATAACAGTAAAAGAATCATCTGCGATATTGAACTTGAGTGAACGGCAACTATTCAGGCTACTGAGACG
>JBBSDT010000305.1:0-4387 GCA_038240405.1 Ignavibacteria bacterium | reverse complement strand
TCCACAGGCTTATGGGTAAAATCATCCAGGCAATCCTGATTTTTGTCTTCAATAAAAATATCGTGGGCAGGATGACCTCCGTGATTATTTCCGTCAAAAAAATTATAGCCTTTAATTATATATCCGCTTCCGTTAGTTCCTCCTATTGCGTCTGCACCGTAACCACGCAAGGGAAACACCCAATCTGAATTTGTAACTTCTTTTCCGCCTTTATCAATAAAATATTTTATGATATCCGGAATAATAGTATTTATTTTTTGTATGGCATCCTGTTTGTTTATCTGCCCGTCTCTTATCTGTGTATTCAATTGGTTAAAGTCTTCACACGGATTGTTATCTGCTCTTACTATAAATGGTATAACGGATAAGAATATGAACACCAAAAAAAAATTCTTCATATTATTAATTCTTATCTTTGATTTCTATTTCATTGGTAGCTAAGACTGTACCGTCAGGTTTTAAGGCGCTTACCTTGAATTTGCCTTCATTTTTAAAGTTCACCTTTTCGAAATAGATGTAGTCCATATCCCGGTCAGTATCATAGGGGAATGTATCGATGACCTCTCCTGATTTCAAATCAGTTATATTAATATTCACTTTATCTACATTAACTTTCTTTTTCGAAGGCCGTAAATCCAACATGACGGTCAAATATCCCGTGGTGAACATAGTACTTTTGCCTTCACATTCATCTTTGTCAAGTATATACCTTTCACAAAAGTAAAGCTTATTTGAACTGTCAAATATATTAGAAAGATTAAGCTTGCTGCAACCCAGCACCAGACTTATTGCAACTACTGCGGCAAATAAGAATTTAAGATTTTGCTTCATGTCAGGATATTTAAATTATGCTTTTAAATGTAACAATTTAACTATTACCATTTCAATGTTCAATGTCCATTCTCAACTGTCTTTGGCTTCAGCGCTCTTCTGAAAGAAGACCCATTACACTATACCCATTACACTATACCCATTACACTATACCCATTACACTATACCCATTACACTATACTCATTTCAAAAGTATCATTCTCTTAATTTCTGAAAATCCTTCGGATTCAATCTTGTAGAAATAAACTCCGCTGGGTATTCCGGCTCCGGCTCTATTATCATTTGCATCGAATTCGACCTGGTAATTTCCTTTTGTCTTAAACCCATTTACAAGTACCGCAACTTCTTTTCCCATAACATCATAGATTTTTATTTTTACAATTCCGTCTTTAGCAATTGTATAATTAATTATTGTCACAGGATTAAAAGGGTTCGGATAATTTTGTGCTAGAGAATAGGTCATTTCATTTGTGGCGCTGAATTTTACACTCAATGCCTGGGTGAATGGAAAATTTACATTGAAAGGTTTAGTTGTATAATATGCAGCAACCTGGTTTGTATCGTTTATATCAAATAATAATATATTAGACGAGACAGATGCTGCAGTTCTGGCAGCGAGAATTATTGTTCTTGAGGTATCAAGGAATTTAAACTTAAGGGAATCGAAGCTTAATAAAGTATTTGAAAAAGGTATAGATCTTAATTTTACATCTCCTTTTCCAGGCGCCCCTTTTTCAATGGAGGTCAGCTCAAGGACTTTGTCAATATCCTGCGGAAGCATTTCTGGATTAATTGAAAGCATTAAGGCAATGCAGCCTGCTGTATGAGGTGTGGCGGAGGAGGTTCCGCTAAATGGTCCGTAACCGGAACCTGAACTTACAGATGTGGAAACCGAACTATTTCCGGGAGCAGAAACATCAGGTTTTAGTAAGCCCATAGAGTCAGGAAGCTCAACCGGATCTGTCCGGCTGTATGCATAATCTTTATGATTCAAATCAATCGGATAAGTATAAGGTCCCCACAATGCCCAATTACCCCAGGTGGAGGGTCCATATGGAGATGAGCTTACGATTATATCCGACAGGCAGTCAACATTGCCTACTCCAATGACACCGCTTAAATTTCCTCTTTTTATCTGATCAGGATGAAGCCAAGGTGGAGGGCAATTTCCCACTGTGGCAATATTCAAAGGAACCGGAGCAGCTGAATTCCCTCCGTCATTACTTGTTGAATTGGTATGCACAGTTCCTGCAGCAAGAGACATGTCTGTAGCAAGGCGCATTAATGAATAATCCGGCTTTGGACTAAAATACCATTTGAAGCTAAGCGAGCTTGTAATTACATCGGCACCCATCTGCAACGCATATTGAAAAGCAAGAAGCTGCTCAGCTTCGCCGCTGTTGTTTCTCATTAAAATGCATTTTGATTCGGGAGCGACACCTGTCTCAGTCCCTCCTGTCCCGTCACCAATCACGAGCCCTAGTGTTGCGCTTCCATGCTGCGATGTTGTAATATTGTAATTGCCGGTCGTAAAATCCCACCCTATGAGATCATCAATCTTTCCATTCCCGTCATCATCTATTCCGTTTATATCCCCGGCATCAAAAACAGAATTAGTTCCTGATTGTATATCAATGGTTTTTCCATTGTGATTGGCATCTTCACCTAAGTTTTGCCAGATGCCGTGAACAAGGTCAGGATGTTTCCACCAAAATCCATCATCCGCATTTGCAACAAGCACACCTTTGCCCTTATTTCCAAAAGTCCATACCTGATCTGCTTTCATGAGTATTATCCCCGGTTCAGGTGAACCATTTATACTTTGATTTTCTGATCCTCCAAGCAGGAAAATATCCGACATCATACTGTCTGGAAGTTCACCAGGATATGACGCATCATAACATATCATTTCTATATTATCAAATTTTGTAAGTTCATTTATATCCGATGCCGGCAGAGAAGTAACAATAGAATTAGTCAGCCAAAGGATCTCATAATTATCTTTTTGATTTCGTAAACTCTTAGTATTCAGAAAATCACGAACATTTCTTTGATAATTATTTGCATAGCCCTGTAACCTTTTTATTACAATATTTCTTCTTTCCTGCCGGGGAGTGTCATAGCTTATCTCCGAAAAATCCTTTAAAGATAAATGATTTTTGAATAGTATGATTATTGGTATTAAAGTCACATCATTCACCTCATTCATTTTCTTTTGCAGGTCAAAATGAATTTTTGGAGAATCGCAATATGCATAGTATGTACAAATAATTATTAAGAAAGTAAAAAATAGTTTTTTCATAAGCGAATATTATATATTAAAACTCTGCTTTTATTGAAAGGTAGAAAAATGAATAGTTTGTGGTACCAATATAATGTCACACGGGACTAAAACCACCTGCAATTTCTGCTACAATGTAAAGTCCCACCGGGGCTATCTGCTGTAGAGCTTTGCTATATTGCTAATCTTCAGTGAGATTCATAATATTAATATGTTATTATCAGAAGGCGAGAGTTTTTATCCCGTAGGATAAAATTTTGGTAGAGAATAATTAACAAATGTCGCAGTCCGTCAGGGACGAAATATTCTTTGTTCCGGGCTTACAAAATTTCTGTTACCAATATAAGTCTACTGTAGAGATCAAGATCAGTAATCTACGCGGAATGTTGCAAAGCCATAATCGTCTTTAAATTTTTTATTCTGATAAATATTGTCCGTGATTCTGTACACATACATGATCTCTATAAAAAATTGTCTGATAAATTGCCATGAAAGATTTGTCGTGAGTATATCACGGTTAATCCTGTTACCCTTAAGAAACTTAGGATCTGAATCAAGATAACCCGAAGCATTGTTTATATTGCCGCCGTAGTTGATGATAACTCTTCCGAGTGAATCGGTTACTATTCCGTTAGCAGATCTCTGATGTTGAAACAATATATTCAGGTTCAATCTGTTGGTTATATCATAATTTAATTTCACTGCGATCTCATCTGAATTGGGCGGAAGATGATGTCCTAGCGGAAGGTCCCAATGAGTATACGTTGTTTTGTTTGAAACATGTGTATAAACAAACGGATCGAGTTTCGTATATTCTGTTCTAAGATCAAGATTTGGAAGCGTGAAAGCATCGGTCCAAAATATTCCCAGCTGCCAGCCAAATTTATTTGTTATCTTTGCATTGCTTTTGAATAGTGTGCTGAAATCCAGATCATCAATCAGTAAAGATCCCTGCACTGCAAGCTTTCTGAAAGGTACTGCCATCGCATCAAGTCCGATAATGGAATTATTATCATTTTCTTTCTGGGACTGTGATGCTTTGTTGAGCTCGGCGGATGTCAGAAAGCTTACCGGGTTAAGGAACGTAAAGCTAAAAGGATTATTTGCAGTAATAACACTTTCGTAAAATCCCATCCGGAAAACATCAGAAAATTTAACATCCAATCTGTGAGTAGCAATATTTTTTGCATCTAAGTTTTTTCCTAATGAATCCCCTCTCAGGCTGCCGTACATAAAGGAATATTTTATAGCTTTATAGCCAAGATCTAGCATGAG
>JBBSDT010000304.1:0-4389 GCA_038240405.1 Ignavibacteria bacterium | reverse complement strand
CAATCGGAGAGGCTCAAAAAGGTGATTTGATTTTATGGGATTCCCATTACGGGTATAGACCAGAATTTGGGAATGATTTGAAACTGGAAAAGTTTCAGAATAACCCTGATTATAAATTGCTGAATCAGTTCGTTTCATCTGACAAAAGATTTGGAACTTATATTTTTGAAAAAGTAAATTAAAATGAAAAAGGGGAGTTGCCTGATACTCGGAGGTGGAGGATTCATCGGATCACATTTGACTGAAAAGCTTCTTGCCGGTGGATATGAAGTAACTATATTTGATAAAGTTAATTTTTCAAAACAGAATGTTTCACAATTTACAGAGAATATAAAAATAACAGAAGGTGATTTTAATAATGGAATCGATATTAAAAAATCCTTAAGAAATATTGAATATGTTTACCATCTTGTAAGCTCAACTTTGCCAGCATCATCAAATGATAATCCTATATTTGATGCAGAAACAAATCTTATATCTACCCTCAGGCTTTTAAAGGAATGTGTAAATAATATACTTAAGAAAGTTATATTTCTATCTTCAGGTGGAACTGTTTATGGAGTTCCTGAAAAAATACCAATTTCAGAAAATGACGCTACGAATCCGATTTGCTCTTATGGGATTATTAAAAGAACGATCGAACAATACCTGTTCATGTTTGAGAAAATTTATGGGTTGGACTATTTTGTATTCCGTTTATCCAATCCTTATGGAGAAAGGCAAAATCCCCTGGCTGCGCAGGGTGTAATTCCGGTATTCATAAACAAAATAATTAATAATGAAACCCTGGAAATCTGGGGAGATGGTGTGGTTGTACGGGATTATATTTATGTCGGAGACGCCGTCAATGTGCTGTCTGATTCCTTAGGTATAACTTCGAATCAAAAAATTCTTAATCTGAGTTCCGGATGCGGATATTCAATAAATGAAATTATAGAAATTATTAAGACAATTTCCAAAAAGAAAGTTCATGTTCAATATTTGAAGGGAAGAAATGTTGACGTTCCTGTTAATATTCTGGATAACAATTTGGTGAAAAAGATTTTTGAATGGATGCCGGAAACTAAGATTGAAGATGGTATAAAATTAGTATATAATCATTTAAGTGAATCAAGTCCAGAAAATAAATAACTATAATAACACTTTAAAAATCTTGAAGAAGAAAAACAATTTTAGAAGCGATTATTTATCCGGAGAATATTAATGAATGATAATTCAAGCATTACACTTTCCGTTTTTTTTCCCGCATATTTTGATGAAAAAAATATAGATAAAGTAGTCAGCTCGGCGGTACAGGTGTTAAATGAACTTAAGTTAAAGGATTATGAAGTAATTATTATTGAAGATGGAAGTCCTGACAAAACTGGCGAGGTTGCAGATATGTTAGCCATAAAATATGAAAGGGTCCGTGTCATTCATCATAAAAAAAACATGGGATATGGTGCGACATTAAAAGACGGATTTTTAAGCGCAAAGTTTGAATATGTATTTTATACAGACGGCGATAATCAATTTGACCTGCAGGAAGTAAAAAAATTTATTGCCTTAATACCTTACAGCGACATTATAGTTGGCTACCGAAAGCATAAGCAATATTCTCTTTACAGGAAGTTTACATCTCTCTCGTACAACTATCTGCTGCGATTGCTTTTTGATATTCACTATTGGGATATTGACTGTGCTTTCAAATTATTTCCAACGAAGCTTTTTAAGGAAATCAGCATTGATTCGGTAGATGCGTTTATTGATGCGGAAATTATGTTAAAAGCGAAGCAGCTGGGATATAGTACGACTGAAATCGGAGTGCTGCATCTTCCAAGGTTGGATGGTATATCTACGGGTGCGCGGCCTTCTGTAATTATTAAAACAATTAAAGAAGTTCTTGAATACCGAAAGAAGCACAGATCGGAAGTTTCTCAAAAACAGATTTAATTCTTAACCCCTTTAACGTAATATTGCCCGCCTAATGGTATTTTAGCTAAGATTTTTTCAACCGGCCTTAAAAACTTCAGCTGCGAAGGGAAAAACACCGTATATTTCTTCTCAGTAACCTGAAAGCCTGCCTCTGATAAAAGATTTACAGTTTCTTTAATATTTAACAAAATAGCATCTTTATCCCAGATACAATCTCTAACGATTTTTCGGGTTATAGGGTTGTTTGGATTATGTTCAAAGATATAAACTATGCCTCCGGGTTTTAAAAGTTTATATATTTTGTGAATTGAATCTTCACGAAGTTTTGGTTCAATATGGTGAAATACACAGGAAACAAAAATCAAATCGAATTTCTCAGATTTATTCAGTAAAGATTTATCCGTAATTAAGAAGAAATTGATATCCTTTTTTTTAGAGGCAATTTCAATGCTTTTTTCGGAAATATCACAGCCCGTTAGCCCGGAATTGGGAAAATATTTTTTTAAATAATCCAGGTTTATTCCAATTCCGCATCCGTATTCCAGAATGTTATCAGGTTGTGTAGTTAATGATTCCTTAATAATTTTAACTTTATACTCAGCAAAGTAACCGCTCTCCTCTCCGAAGAATTCTAAATCAGAATCAAGAATTTGTTTATAGTCTTTTGCATATTCATTAAAATCTACTTTTTCCATGAAGTGTGATTTATTCTCTCAATTTATTTTCATATATTTTAATCTTAATGAGTTGCCTATTACAGTGACTACGTCGCTTAATGCCATAAACATCGCCGCCATTACAGGACTGATGATAATTCCCAATGGTGCAAAGACCCCCGCGGCAAAAGGAATTGCAACTACATTATAAAAGAATGCCCAGAAGAAATTTTCTTTAATTATAGAAACAGTCATTCTGGAAATAGTTATAGATTTCAGGATACTTCTTAGATCGTCTTTCACTAAAATTACATCTGCGGAATCTATTGCGATATCCTGCCCCGTTCCGATTGCAATTCCGACATTTGCCTTGGCAAGTGATGGGGAATCGTTAATTCCATCTCCTACCATTGCCACCATTTTATTTTCCGACTGAAGCCGGGAGATTAGTTGTTCTTTTTCATCCGGCAATGTCCTGTAAGAAAAATCCTTAATGTTCAATAATTTAGCTGTCCGCCGGGCGGAGTTTTCATTATCACCCGATATCATAAAGATTTTATAATTCTGCTCTTTAAGTTTTTTTACAACATATACTGCTTCTTCTTTTATACTGTCTTCCAGTTCTATAACTCCTTCTACCTGATTATCTATGCAGACAAACAGATCCCCGTTTCCAGGCCGTAGACCTGTATTGATTAGCGGTATTTTATTTTCCATTAAGAAATTTTCATTTCCAATAAGGATATTCTTATTATCTACCAAAGCGCTCACTCCGAATCCCGAACTGTTTTTAAAATCCTTGACATTTTTTTCAAAAAGAAAATTATGATCCTTGCCGTAATTTACTATAGACTTGGCAATCGGATGGGTAGAATATCTTTCTACTGAATACGCGAATTCCATCAAATCATTCTTTGAATAATTATTCAAAGAATGTATTTTCTTGACCTTCATCTCACCCGTTGTAAGAGTTCCGGTCTTATCGAAACAAACTGTATTGATCTTAACAAGGTTTTCGATGGCGTCAATATTATTAAAAAGTATTCCGTTTTCTGCCGCTCTGCCTACGCCGATTATTATTGCAATCGGGGAAGCTAACCCGAGAGCGCACGGACAGGCTATGATCAATACGGAAACTGAAAATAACAAAGCCTGTTCCAAACCAGCTCCGGCAATAAAATACCAGAAGATAAATGTTAAAAGAGCTATTCCAATAACAATAGGAACAAACACTCCGGAAATCTTATCAGCAAGCTTTTGTATCTTTGGCTTTTTATTTGAAGCATCTTTTACAAGCATTATAATTTTTGAAAGCATAGTATCATTACCGATTTTTTCCGCTTTCAATTTAACAAATCCATTTCTTAAAATTGTCCCGCTGATTAGCCGGTCATTAACTTTCTTTTCCACAGGCAGTCCTTCCCCGGTCATTGCACTTTCATCAACGACTCCGAAGCCTTCTATAATAACTCCGTCAACTGGAATTCTGTCACCGGTCTTAACAAGAACGATATCATTCAGAAGCACTCTTTTGAAAGGTACGAATATTTCATTGCCGTCCCGGATTACATTTACAACTTTGGATTGGAGATCTTTCAGCTTCTTAACTGAGGTTTGAGTCTTAGTCTTTAAAACGGCTTCAAGATAATTTCCAATAAGAATAAAAGTAATTATCATTGACGCCGTTTCGAAAAAAACGTCTTTATTATTGGCTAAAGCTTTTAAGTTTAAGTGAAAAATTAAATTAGCAGCTATTATAAAACTGTAAATATAAGAGGATAAACTTCCCATTGAAATTAGAGTGTTCATATCAAAGGTT
>JBBSDT010000303.1:0-4390 GCA_038240405.1 Ignavibacteria bacterium | reverse complement strand
CGAAGAAGCTCGGCCAGCCGCATGTGCTGCCGAATTTTTCATCCGAACGAAATAGTTCATTTCCGCATACGGCGCAAAAGTAAGTTCCTAATCCTTTAGAATCCCAATACTTTCCTGTAAAAGCCCGTTCTGTTTCTTTTTCTCTTGCGACTTCGTAAACGCTGTCCGGCAGTATTTTTTTCCATTCTGCATTCGAAACATTCAGCGTTGTTGTATCGGTACGCGAGTAATATGGATTAACTTTTTGATCTGTATCTTTCATTTGTTTTTGATTTTCGTTTGAAGTAAATGGTTTGTTAGTACAGGATGTTGTAGAAAATGAAAGCGCTATTATTAACCAGGTTATTATTTTCAAAATATATTGTGTTCTATTCCTATGACTTTCTTAAAGTACTTTATTATTCTTTAAACAATGTAATTAAAGTGAATATTGTTCCCCTAATAACTTTGAGTCAATAATGTGTCCAACAATTTCTTTCTTTGACCATTTGTCCGGGGATTTTTTGAAATTCACTTTCCTCTAAACTTATACTTTCAAGTTGAGGATTAACCTTAGTGATTATTTTGCAGAGAATTCTTCCGTCACTTTTTAGACTGTCAATCTTTTCCATGAGGGATACTTGTAAATCATTTTAAACGAGGGATAAGCGTTTACTAAACTAATTTCCCATCGGATCAATTGTGCTTGTTTCCACCATTAACATTACTGTTTTCTCAGGAGCTCTCGGTTTGTGCATCATCCCTTTTGGAATTGTAACTCCCTGATGAGGTCCCAACTCTAAGGTACGGTCTTTAAGATCGATAAAAAGTCTTCCTTCCAATACAAAAAAGAATTCGTCATCCTCATCATGTTTGTGCCAATGATATTCACCTTGCACGATTCCAATCCGGGCGACACTGTCATTTATTTGTGTAAGAGTCTGATTGAACCATTTATCCTTACATTCTTCCACCATCTTGGGAACATCAATTACATCGAGATGCTTATATTTTACATCGAGATATTGTTTATACTCTTGTTTTACATCCATAACACTTTATTAGGTTAAAGGGTAAGGATAAAATTCTATTCAGAGCTATTCTGGGACACTTAAGACGTTGGTTGATAAAACACGAGATCTGGGGCGGAGAATTATTTAACCAGCGCCATGCTTTTGATATTTTCAAAACCATCTGCCTGCAATTTATAAAAATAAATTCCACTGGCAAAATTTGTTGCATTCCATTTATATTCATAAATTCCAGGCATTAAGACATCGTCAACTAATCTTTCTATTTCTCTTCCGGTGTTATCATATATTACAAGTTTAATATTTGAAATCCTGGGGACATCGAATCTAATTACCGTAACGGGGTTAAATGGATTGGGATAGTTTTGTGCAAGCTCGAATTTCGAAGGCAAATTTACTACAACTTCATTTTGAAGTTCGTAATATTTGTATGCCCCGTTATAATCTATTTGTTTTAGCCTGTAATTATATTTTCCGCTTTGTAAATTTTTATCAGTAAAGGAATATGACTTCGGTCCGTTTGAATTCCCTGCTCCGTTAACAAAACCGGCTTCCTGCCAATCATAACTCCCAATATTATTCTGAATTTTGTTTCGCTCAATATTAAAACGTGAATTATTCTGTTCTTGTGTTGTGGTCCAATTGAGAACTACATCATTCTTTAAGACGGTGGATACGAAACTTGCAAGTTCGATCGGCAGAGGTTCGTTCAGAGGATCAATATAAACCATGGAATTTGAAAGATCGTTTCCATTATTATCGAGTACGGCGCTGAATCCGGTGTTCCAGATAATATTATGATATTGTGAATTATTAAGTATATTAAAACGAATAGTACCAACCAGAGTCAGAGCAGTTGGAACCGAAGTGCCATCCGACGGAAGAGAATTTAATCCGATCTCAATAGACTCTGCGGCACCTCCGCTGTAAGTTGCAATAGTCTGATCTGCGTATTGTGAATTAGAATCATTATCCCACCTTCCCTCGGTCAATTCAACCGGATTATTCATTGCAGCATGGTTGTAATTAAATACTAAACTTGCAAATCCTAAATTCCATGCGGAGCTCCTCGTATTTTTTAAAAAAACATTAACATCAATGACGGAGCCGTTATTGGTCTGAGTAATGGAAAGTTCACCCGATTGGGAGTGTGCTGTGGAAAAATATAATATAAAACCGATTAAAATTAAAAGTATAGTTTTCTTTCTCATGACGGTAAATTTTTAAAAATTGTTTTGACTCAGATCTTTAAAGTTCAGAAAATTGTAATTACTTTAAGATATTTAAGGAGTCATTTTAGATCTTCCTAAATTGCTTACCACTATTGCCCTGTCGAGAGCATTTACGATTCCGTTTCCATCCAGATCTCCGTTTAAATATCCATCTGCACCAAGTTCGGCTATAACTGTTGCTCTGTCTACAGCGTTGATAACTCCATTTTGATTGCAATCACCGCTTATTATACAATACTTTGTACCTTTCAATATCGTGTTATTTCCGTATGTCTTGTTTGTTTGGCTTGTAAAGTCATACGAAGCAGGAATTTCTCTTGTTAAACTTTCTCCACCGGGTTCACTCCAGGTTTCAAGGGAGTTCCGGTGTTTTACGCTAATGTAGTAAGAACCATCAGGAGCACTATTGAACTGGCATAAACCATTAAATGATAAAGAATCAATTACCGTTCTTGCAGAATCTACAACAGGAAACGGAGCAGTTACAGAATGCAAATAAACCGTAACTGTGTCCCGAATATTCAATGCATTTGTACTGAGATTATAAAATCCTTCCACTATTACTTTAAGGTCAAGGGTTATTAAATTTGAGCTGTACAATTTATAAATTCTTCCATCAGTCGGTGATATTTTAAGAATGTACAACTCTTTATTTTGATCCTCTCCAAAAGAAGAGATAGCAAAGTTTGTATCTATTAAGAGCTGATTCCTCGGGGGGCTAACGTCCTCATAAGTAAGGGCATAAATTATCCCTTGGGAATAATCACCGTAAACATATTTTCCATATAACCCCGGCATTGAAGAACCTCGGTAAACAAATCCTCCAACAACGGCATAAGATAAGAGAGGTGGTATGGTATTATGCTGGTATTCCCAAACCGGAGGAATGAAATTCCTTCCGGAGGTATCGCATGAGTTTGTATCCGGATAGCAATGAAAACCTTCCAATTTATTCCATCCGTAATTTCCTCCGTTACTTATCGTATCCACTTCTTCGTACCTGAATTGACCGACATCTCCTAACCAAAGTTTGTTAGTCGTTAAATCAAAGCTAAATCTCCATGGGTTTCTAAATCCATAAGCATATATTTCTTCTCTCCAACCTTGTGAATTACCAAAAAAAGGATTGGTGACAGGAATTGAATAATTTCTTCCTCCGCTGGAAGAGTCTACATTTATTCTAAGTATTTTACCCAACAATTCGGTTTTATCCTGCGCTCTAATTCCATCAAAAAAATAACCGTCTCCAATAGAAATATATAAATAGTTATCCGGTCCAAAAGCGACCTTTCCGCCATTATGATTCCGGGCCGGCAAAGGGATTGTTAATAAAATCTTTTCGGAATTAATGAATGCAGTATCAGGGTTAGTTATACCCGCAGTAAACCTTGAAATCCTAATACATTGCCCGCTGGGAATTCCGACGGTGTCAAATATATAATGAACAAAGAAATACCGATTATTAACAAAATCCGGATGAAAAGTTATACCTAACAAACCTGCTTCAAAGGAGCCTTGAGTTACTTTTGAGCTCAGGTCAATAAAGGCTTTTCGTGTACTAACACTGGGAGAATTGTTAAATACATAAACAATTCCTTTTAGCTGTGCTACAAATAACCGGTTTGATCCATCATCGGTATGTACAAGCTCCAGCGGATAGGAAAATGGAGGCAAATTTTGAAAAGCCGGCTGAAGCTGATATTGTGCGTGAAGAGAAAGTGTAATTAATAAAATAAAAAGAATTGACAGACAATATTCTCTTCTTAATTTTAGAAAACTGGTAAATAATTGTGGCAAAAGGTAATTAATTTTCATAAAAGTTGTTCTTCTATTCCTTGTCAGTAAACTTCTCAATAGAATTTATCTTTTAAAGATTCCCGCTTTTATTATAAAAAGACAACAATTATGCCACGTTTACAATACTAATACGATGCAAATTGGATAATGGATTTCCAGTATATCTGAGATGCAGATCTAAATCAGAATGCTTATTATTTTGGGGATTCAATTTTGCAATTGAATATAAAAGGAAATTCCAATAAAGACAATTAACAACGCTATAAATTGAAACTATGTACACGACAAAATTTTTATAACGTTATTAAATTCAAAGTTGTTATAAATTTTCTCCTCTAAGAGCTTTCTAAT
>JBBSDT010000302.1:0-4410 GCA_038240405.1 Ignavibacteria bacterium | reverse complement strand
ATCTCATCAAGATATTCTCTCTTTGATTTTTTACTCATAATTTTTTACCGTTTTATACTTTTTACTACGGTAACATTAATTATGAGGCAACGACCTGTTTCTTATAACCTCAGGGTAAGATTAATTATGAGGCAATGCGTAGATTAAAACGGAATCTTTTGGTCTTATTTTTTTAAAGCCATAATTTGTAAATTGCTGAACTTTATTCCCAATCCTTCATAAATAACTTTGAAAGCTGTAGAATTCATAAACATTTCTAAAAGTTTCGGTAACTTTCCCGCCAACAAAGATATTTCCTTTTCGATCAAAAAAAATTCAGTTCACTGCATACTTGGAGAAAACGGCGCAGGCAAATCTACCCTCATGAAAATCTTATTTGGTATTTATAAGCCTGATTCAGGTACCTTGAAAATTTTTGATAATGAAGTAAGATTCAATTCTCCACACGATGCGATTGAAAAAAAGATCGGTATGGTACATCAGCATTTTATGCTTATAGATGATTTTACAGTTCTTGAAAATGTTATTCTCGGAGATGAATTGACCAAAGGGTTAAAGATCGATTTTAAAGATACAAGAAAAATATTAAATGAAATAATTAATAAATATAATCTTGATCTTGATGTTGATAAGAAGATTTCAGACATAAGCATTAGCAAACAGCAGAAGGTTGAGATCTTAAAAATACTTTTCAGGGATTCTGAGATTTTAATTTTTGATGAGCCTACGGCTGTTCTTTCCCCAATGGAAGTCGATGAGTTCTTTAAAATAACTGATGAGTTCAAAAGAAACGGGAAGACAATTATCATCATTACACATAAACTTAATGAAGTCAAGCAAATATCTGACAGGGTTTCAGTATTAAGGAAAGGTGAGTTAGTTTATGAAGAAAATAATGAGAATGGAAAGCTGGATCTCGAAAAGCTCAGCAATGCTATTGTTGGCGGGGTTGTTTTTTCGAATTCTATCAATAAAGAATACAAGGTGATCAAGGCACTTAAAGCTCTGAGAATGAAAAATATTTCAATAAAAAGGAATAATGTCGAATGTTTGAATGGACTGAATCTGGAGCTTGAGGGAGGCGAGATACATGGAATTTGCGGAGTGGAAGGCAATGGACAGAATGAGATAATAGACATAATTACAGGGTTAGAAAAAAATTTTGAAGGAACATATATAACTGAAAGCAAAAACATTTCCCTGGTTCCGGATGACAGGATCAAAAAGGGCATGATCAAAGAATATTCAATTGGAGAAAACATTATTCTGAAAAATGGAAAGAGGAATTTTATTTTTGCAGAATATCTGAAAAATATTTCAAATAAAGTTATTGAAGAATATGACGTGAGAGTTTCGGATAGCTCAGCTGATTTAGGTTCATTATCTGGAGGTAACCAGCAAAAAGTTATTGTTGCAAGAGAAATCGGGTTTGAAAGCGAAATTTTGATCTTCTCACACCCAACCAGAGGGGTGGATATTAATTCTACTCTTTTTATTCATTCTAAAATAATTGAGCAAAGAAATCTGGGGAAGTCAATACTTTTGATATCATCCGATCTTGATGAACTTATCACTCTTTCTGACAAATTAAGCATTCTCTACAATGGCAGAATAATAAAAACTTTTGAAGAACCGGAGCTTAAAAGTTTTAAACAGGACAATCTTCACCTTGAAATAGAATCTTCGTCAAACAGCCAGCTCTACAATGAAATAGGGAAGCTAATGATTGGATTGACCGGGTGAGAAATAGAACGAAAATAAATTTAATATCTGTTTCTCTTTCAATTATTCTCACCGTATTTATTATTACTTTGCTCCTTCTGCTGATAAATAAAAATCCCTTCGAAATATTTACAATAGTTTTTACAGAAGTTTTTACAAGCGGTTACGGAATCGGACAGACTTTGTTTAAAGCAACTCCTTTAATCATTTGCGGCTGCGGACTTGCAATTTGTTTCCACGCTTCATTATTTAATATCGGGGCAGAAGGACAATTGAATGCAGGCTCCTTTGTAATAGCATTAACGGCTGTAAAGTTTTCATTCTTACCCTTACCTCTGTTACTATTAATATGTATAATCTGCGGTTTTGCAGTGAGCGGGTTTTTCGGATTGATTCCCGCCTATATTAAGATAAAAAAAGATGTAAGTGAAGTTATAACTACAATTATGCTTAACTTTATAATTCTTGCTCTTGTAAATTATTTTCTAGTAGATTTTTTTGCAGTTAAATCAACGATGCGAACCGCTAAAATAAACGACAATGATTTTCTCTTCAAGTTTTCAGACTTCTTTTCATTTTTCCAGGGATCATCCTTAAATGCGTGTTTTATACTAGCACTTGTAGTTGCAGTCCTGACATACGTTTTCATTTATAAAACTAAATTCGGATATAAGCTGCGTGCGGTTGGTTTTAACGAATCTGCATCCAGGTACATAGGTTTGAAAACCAATAAAATAATATTGATTGCTTTCTTTACGGGTGCAGGTCTGACATCTCTTGCCGGTATAAATTTTATTTTTGGCTACAAGGGTTTTTATGAAGCAGGGTTTTCAAGCAATGTCGGGTTTACTGCTATTGCAGTTGCATTGCTTGCAAAAAATAATCCTATCGGGATAATATTTTCTTCTTTGCTTTTTGCGGTTCTTGATTACGGGGGGTTATCTATCAATGAAATAGTTCCAAAGGAAATTATGCTCGTTGTACAGGGAATAATTATACTTTCAATTCTTTCCGTTGACAGGATTGTAAATAATTATTATTTAAGGAAAGGAAGTATATAAAATGGAAATAATCGTAGCCGTATTATCATTCTCCTTTCTTGCACAGGTTTTGAGATTAATGACTCCATTTTATCTGGGAGCAAGCGCCGCAAATTTTTCGGAAAGAGGAGGCATCATAAATATTTCCATCGAGGGATTTATGAACCTTTCAGCTTTCAGCTTTGCTGTATTTACGATCGCTACCGGCAGTCCGGTATCAGGACTACTTTTATCTATTACCATTAATATTATATTCAGCATTCTCTTTGCCTTATTTACGGTAAAGCTGAAAATTGATCAGATTGTAACCGGGGTGGGATTTAATTTGTTAATTGCCGGTATTGCAAAATTCCTTATGGAATTTATTTTCAAAAGCTCAAGTAATACTGAAAGGTTTGAAGGACTTCCGCACCTGGAATTATTTAAATCCGTACCGTTTGTTGGAAGTATATTCTCCGATTATATAACCATATTTTGTTTTTTCCTGATATTTGCTTCCGGGTTTATTTTGTTTAAAACTAAATTCGGTTTGAGATTGAGATCTGCCGGAGAAAATCCATGGGCAGCCGAATCACTCGGAATAAAAGTAAGGAAGTATAAACTTTATGGTGTGATGATCAGCGGGTTCTTAAGTTCTTTGGCCGGGATCTGGCTTGCTTCAAGCCAGAACAGCTATTCAGACGGGATGATAGCAGGGAGGGGATACATTGCACTTGCTGCAATGATAATAGGGAAGTGGAAACCCCTTAACATTTTTTTTGCCTGTCTTATGTTCTCGGCATTTGAAGCGCTTGAAATAACCCTACAAGTATCCGGGACAAATATTCCATCCCAGCTTATTCAGATGTTACCATATCTTATTACAATTCTTGTTCTTATCGGATTTATTGGAAAGACTAGACCTCCTGCTGCAGATGGGAAGGTATATTAAACACAATTATAAATTATAAATTATAAATGTTCACGGTTAATCGGATTAACGGACTCATGTTTGGGGAGACCATATTGCATCAATGAAAGATATTAAAGATTTTCTAAAAGTCTTAAATCAAAAATAACTTATTTATGGCATATTTTAGGACAATTATGATGATTCTTGCACTTTTTGGGCATCGGTTTGATTATTTCGCAATTGTGTTTGGGTATTTCGGGATTGATTTTCAGTTGTTCGCATTTGATTTTCAGTTGTTCTCATCTACGTTGAGGAGTTCGCGATTGCAAAACAACTTTTAGATTTTAATTTTGAAGTGTTCGCTTTAAATTTTAGTCGTTCCGCACTTCTGTTTTGTCCCTCCGCTTTTATGTTTCAACTGTCCGCAATACTTTTCGGCAGTTAAATTTCATTAAAATGTTCTTCGCATTTCAGACGGACGAGTTCGCGATTGATTTTGAAGAGATTTCTCTTATGAAAATTGACTTTTCTCTCCTGCTCCGAAGCTTTGTGAAGGATTTTCGTTACTTTATTCTGTATAAAATTTGCTTTGTTCCCTTGCTCCGAATGATTTCTCTGCATTTTTAGTTTCTTTATTCTGTATTGGTTCGGCGGAAAATGGAATTTTCAAATTTGAATTTAGGTAGATCATGAAGCTAAGTTTCTGATATTAATTCTGTTAATTCTTGCCCCAGTTAACTTCTTTTGTCTTACATT
>JBBSDT010000301.1:0-4432 GCA_038240405.1 Ignavibacteria bacterium | reverse complement strand
AACGATTGCCTTTATATTAATTAATCAACCATCCACTTTTTTCCGGCTTGATAAGTTAATGTCTCTGGGAAAGGTTGATGAAAGATTGCATTTTGTTATGGATCAGGATATCTGGAAAAAATATCTGTTTAAATACGGACAGGATAAAATAAAAGTAATAAAAACTGATTTAACAAATTTCAGATTTCATTCTGCTTCAAAGACATATCAATATAAATTTAATAATGAGTATATAAATATTTATTATTCAATTGCAGCTAAAGCTGGTATGACTAAGCACATGGAACTATTTAAATTGTTATATGGAAATGATATTGGTAAGGATTATGAATTTGATTTTTTGTTTAACGAAAAGACCATCAGGCTTGCAAAAAAAGTAATTAACAATTTAGTTTTTTTCTATTCAAGAAATGCATATACATCCAGGGATACCAAGAAACTTAATTTGTGTTTGGCTACACTGGAGTCAAAATGGTTAAATGATTATCAAAAGAACTATACGTTAAATTTAAAAATAAAATCAAAATTAATTAAATATAAATTAAGTTCGGTTTTGAAATTATTTAACAAGAGTAACCAACTTTCAAAAAGCGCTCAAGCATAGTGAATAAAATTGCTTTTGTTTCCACAAATAAATCTTCATGGGGAGGGAGTGAGTATTTATGGTATGAAACTTTACTTAAATTTTTTTCATCAGGATGTAAAGTTATTGCAAGCACACCATGCTGGAAAGAAATCCCTGATGCAATAGGGGATTTAAAATCAAAAAATATTCCTTTTTTTTTAAATACAAGTGCTTCAAAATTTAAGAAAATATACAATAGATTAACTCCGTCAAATCTTCAACTAAGTCAGGTTGAGGACGGATATAAATTTTTAATAGGCTTTAATCCAGAACTGGTAGTAATAAATCAAGGGGGAAATAGCGGAGGTATAGATTTAATGGAATTCTGTATTAAAAAAAATTTTAAATTTGTTTCTATCATTCAAGCCGCTAATGAAGCTAAATGGCCTTCTGATGAGCTTAGTAAAAGACTGGCTCTGGCTTATCCTCAAGCAATGAAAAATTACTTTGTAAGCGACGCAAATATAAAGTTAACGGAACTGCAAATTGGTCAGAAAATTTCAAATTCAAAAATCATTTTTAATCCTTTTAATGTAGAATATGAAAACAATATAAATTATCCGGAAGTAAATGATTTTTATTTCATGGCAAACGTTGCTCGACTGGAATTTTTTGCAAAGGGCCAGGATATTTTATTTCAGGTACTAAATGAAAAGAAATGGCGGGATCGAAATCTGATAGTAAATTTGTACGGAAAAGGTTTACACCAGCAATCTGTTGAAAAATTAAAAAATTTTCTTAATCTCTCTCATGTTAAAATCCAAGGGCATATAAAACCAATGGATATTTGGAGGCAGAATCATGCATTAATTCTGACTTCAAGATACGAAGGTCTGCCCCTGGCGTTAGTGGAAGCAATGCTCTGTTCAAGACCGGGAGTTGTAACTCAGGTTAGTGGAAATCCTGAAGTTATTATTGACAACGAAAATGGATTTTTAGCAAAAGCTGCAAATGCGGAATTTGTTGACGAAGCTTTAGAAAGAGCCTGGATCAGAAGAAAAGAATGGGAGAGCATTGGGGGAAAAGCAAAAAATTTTATAAGATCGATTATTCCAAAAGATCCTGCGGAATACTTTTATAACGAGTTGGTAAATTTAGGATCTTAATAAGAGGATATATAAGTATTTTGGCAAGCGAATGTGGCAGGATAAAAGTTTGTATTGTTTCGGCGATTTTACCCCCGGCATATGGCGGAGCAGAAGTAGCTGCCCTTAGATATGCTAACAGGTTAAACCAGAATCCTGATTCGGAAGCAATTGTAATTGGGTGGGACAGGACGGGAGAATATAAAAAAAGCAGACCTCAATATGATTTTATTTATCCAGTACGGGTTACTGAAAGTCCTAAAGATGCTGACGGAATTTGGGTTTATTTTCAGCAGTATTACCATATCTGGAAGTGCTTTTGGAGTTTACTAAAACCAATGTGGAAACTAAGAGATAAATATGATTACATTCATAATTTTAACTCGGGATTTGCTTTTAACCGGACATCAATATTAATAGGTAAAATCTTAAGAAAAAAAGTTGTAACCGAGACCTCTCTTATCGGTGACGACGATCCTCTGTCTCTTGCCAGGTTCCTAAACTGGAAAGACTATTTCAAGCCAAAGTTCTTACGTTATCTTTTTTATATGATGGCAGACAGATATATAAGTAAATCTGAAGTAATTACAGAATTATTTAAAAGATCAAATGTGCCAATGTATAAGGTAGCTCAAATTCCATATTCAGTAGACATTTTGAAATTTAAGCCTTTGCAAAAACAAAATGTAACGAACTTGAGAAAAAAACTCAGATTATGGCATGATGGATTCATTATTCTTTTTGTTGGAGGAATAAATATAAGAAAAGGAGTGCATATATTAATAGATGCTGTTATAATGTTAGTGAAGAAATATCCACAAATGAAATTATTGGTTGCTGGTCCTACATACAAGTATGACCAAACATATATTTCAGATTTAAAAGAAAAAATTAAAAAATTTAAATTAGAAGATAAGATTATATTTACAGAAGAAAACGTAAGCAATGTTGAAGAATTTATGCAGAGTGCAGATATTTTTGTTCTTCCATCCAGGCAGGAAGGATTTCCAATTTCAATGGTGGAAGCAATGTCATGCGGATTGGGTGTAATAGGATCGGATATTCCGGAAATCTCGGAAATACAAATTAATAACGGAACGAATGGACTGCTTTTTCCTCTGGGACACGTAGAGGAATTAGCCATTTCAATTGAAAAGTTGTTCTTAGACAAAAATATGTTAATAAAAATGGGAAAAGAAGCGAGAAAAAAGGTAATAACTAATTGGTCGGACCAGCTAATTGATATATCTTACAAAAATCTGTACGAAGAAATAGTACATTGATTTTTAAAGAATCGGGCGAATATGCTTGTGATTGAGGAAAATATGCTGGAGAGAGACCAAAATATGCTGGTGATTAAGGAAAATATGCTGGAGAGAGACCAAAATATGCTGGCGATATACTAATGTTTGATAAAAATGATGTGACAAAAAAGTTTTTAAATCATGAATAAAAAAATTAAAGTCTTATATACTATACCAAATTTTAATACCGCCGGAAGCGGGAAAGCTTTACTCAATGTAATTTCCAGACTTGACAAAAACATTTTCGAGCCCTTAATATGCTGCAGACATGACAGAGGGGATTTATTCAATTCTGCTAAGGCTCTGAATATCCCAATATATATTTCTTATTTTACAGTTCCAACCAAACCCAGAATTAAAGGAGCCTATAATGTTCTTAAACTATCGAATGTTTTTCGTAAGATTCGTCCGGATATAATCCATTCCTATAATTATTCTGATGATTATTCTGAGGCATTAGCTGCTAAGATTGCAAGAATTAAATGGGTTTATACTAAAAAAAATATGAGCTGGGGAAGTAACGCCTGGAGAATACGAACCAAATTGGCGGATGCGATAATTCCACAAAATATGGAAATGTTGAAAAGTTTTTTTAAAGGGCTAAATAAATGTTATTTAATTCCCATCGGGATTGATACTAAAGAATTTCGTTATTATAAGCCAAAGAATGAGATGCTTTCCAGTTATAATTTATCAGATTCATATCCCATAATTCTCTCGATAGCTAATATTATACCTATAAAGGGCATAAACTATCTGATAAAAGGCTTTAGCCTCGCATTTGAGGATTATCCTGAGGCAAGACTTCTGATAGTAGGTCAGGACAACACCGACTACGGTTCTGAAATGAAAAAAGAAGTTAATGAATTAGGCCTTGATGGGAAAGTAATTTTCACAGGAAGACAGAAGAACATAAAAACATTTTTCGGAATCTCAAACATGTTCATACTGTCTTCCATGAAGGCTGGTGAAGGAGGTCCTATTTCTGTTCTTGAAGCAATGGCAAGCGGATTATTGAGTTACGGCAGCGATGTTCCGGGCATCCGGGATCAGTTCAGAGAATTTCAGGATCAGCTTTTTGAATCGGAAAATCCTGGATCCATTGCCAATAAAATTCTGGAAGCAATGAATATGAGTGACAGCGAAAAAGAAAGAAGAATCAAAGTACAAAGAGAATTCATCAAAAAAAAATATTCCATTGAAAATGAAGTAAGTTGTCTTCAAGAGTTGTATTTAAAACTTAAGTTCCCTAATACCAGAAATTGAAAAAAATGATGAATCCTCTTAACTTTTATAAGTATCTGCCTCATTTTCTAAGAAGAAAATTTAATGAAAAACTTATAATAATTGAGAGTGATGACTGGGGCATGGAAAGAGCAATAACGTGCGAATCTATATCATGGATGAAAAAAAAATTT
>JBBSDT010000300.1:0-4459 GCA_038240405.1 Ignavibacteria bacterium | reverse complement strand
TGTGCACTTATAACCAATTGCTATTTCAACTCCACCCGTAATATACACATTTCCTGAATCATCTACACAAATTGCAGCTGCACCATCACTCAAACTTCCGGGACCGGAATATCTTTTTGCCCAGTCTAGCTGAATTTGAGCATATGATAGATTACCATAAAATAGTAAGTACAAAAATATTACTAAAATTTTTTTGTTTTTTGATATCATGAATTATGTTGATAGGACTAAATAAAATATTCCTTATTCTTTCCTCAATGTATATTTAATCGCCTCTTCAAAACCATCCATCATCTTTTCAACAGAACATTCATTCTTTGCAGTTTCAAAAGCATAATATCTCAGACTGCGGGATAATTCAGGTGTAGAAATTACTTCCTCCATTTTCTCAGCGAGAGCAATTGAATTTCCATCTTCGGTTAAAAAGCCGTTCACACCTTCTTTTATATACCCAACACCTTCACCGTGAAAATAATTTTTCTTTTGCTGCGAGATAACCGGAGTTCCAAAACAGAAGGCATGAACGACAGAAAGCCCAAGTCTTCCGGGCATTATAAAAGCATCACTCGCATAAATCCATTTCCCCGTTATCTCTTCTTCTAATATTTCACCGGCAAATTTTATACTCTTTAGCTTTAGGCTGCCGGATAATTCTTTTAAATTTTCTTTTTCGGGACCATCACCGATTATAGTCAGCCTTGAGTCATTTCTTTTTCCCTCAAGGATTCTGAATGCTTCAAGCAAAAACTCTAACTGTTTATCCTTTAGTAATCTGCCGACATAAACAAAATGAAATTGTTCTTTTATGTCAAGTTCTTTTTTGATTGCTTCTCTTCCTGTTTTGTCAAAGCCCTCTTTAAGCTCCATTAGCTTTTCAGTATCTAAAGTGTTCGGAGCAATAAAATAATGTTCTGTCTTCTTCGAGAACTTTGCAACTTCATCTCTTCCCTTACCCCAATAAAAAATTACCGCATCCGCTTTTTGTGAAAGAAACAGCCTGATCTTATCAGTTACTCTTTTTTTAGGATCAAATCCAAGCGCCGGGTCATAACCAAAACTCCATAATATTATTCTAAAACCCAGAAAGGATTTTAATAAGAATAAAATATATATATTAAGGTTACCGGTATTAAAAACAGAAACTATTACTTTTGGTTTGTAACTCCATATCTTCCGATAAATACCGGATAAAAATATTTTCCCGTTTCTTCCAAAATAATAATTTTTTAATTCTACAAAAATATTTTTATCTAAGTCAGTTGCATTCTTCAGAGGTTCTCCTTTATAAGGTTGTCCGTATAATACAATCACCTCTGGATTTCTTTTACTTAATTTTTCAAAAAACCCCCTGCGGTAATGGGGGATAATTCGCTGTAAAATTATTAATCCGCCTTTCATCTAAATATTATAGGTTAGTGATACCATAAGCCCTCGTCCATAGCTCTAAATTAATAATGCGCCAGAAAGGGAAATTCCTGTAATTACTTTTGTCATTAAAGATATTTTTTATTTTAAGAGGATCGAAAATTTTCTTGTTTCTGAATGAATCGGAATCTAAAATATCATTAACAAAATCTTTAGTTTTATTTTTATCCATCCAGTTTTCAAATGGCGTCATAAAACCAATTTTTCTGTAATTATTTATTATAGAAGATGGCAGCTTATCTTTGAAAAGTTCTCGTAATATCTTCTTTGTAATTCCTTTGTCAATTTTTACAATTGAGGGTGCCGTAAAAGCAAGTTCAATGATCCTGTAATCTATGAATGGTGACCTCATCTCAATTGAGCTTTGCATTGATGAATGATCCTCATAATGAAGTATCTGGTTGAACCCCTGGTATTGTATATTATATTTCATATAACCGGATAAATTATTCGAAGAAAATTTTCTATAGTCAGGATTTCTAAAATAATTGTAGTTGTTCCTGAAAAAATCGTCGGATAAGGTATCAGTAACTTTCTCTCTGTACTTTGAACGCAGATACGATGCATATCTACGCGACAATATGGCCTTGATGGTTTGTGCTAAGATATACTTATATGAATATTTCATCTTATCGGAAATATGATTCATCTGCGATAAGAATTTATGAGGTCTCGTTAACAAAAGGTCAAGCAAAAAATATCCGGTTATGTACCTGTCATATCCGCCCCATGCCTCGTCCGAACCCTGCCCGTTCATTACAACTTTTACATTGTGTTTTTTGATCTCCTTCATAAGTGTATAGTGGGCAAAGCTTGTAGTGCTGAATACAGGCTCACCCATTCCGTATATAAAATCATTTATTGAACTTAATAAGTTTTCATCAGAAGGAGTTATCTTCTTTGATTCAATATGATTGCATGTCGTTAAGAACTCGTCTACATATTTCGATTCATCATATATAAAACCCGGAAAGACTGCGGAGAAAGCGGTCACTTCATTTTCATTCAATTCATTATTCTCAATAAGTTCATCTGTAATTTTTGCAATAATAGTTGAATCCAGTCCTCCGCTCAGAAGTATAGAAACGGGTACATCACTCCGGAATCTTAATTTAACCGAATCGTAAAGGAGATGCCTCAGCTCATCATTTTTGTAATCATCCGTTACAATTTTATTTTTCAATTCCCAGTACTTAGTTAATTTTATCTCTTTATTTTCTATAATAATATTATGTGCCGGCTCCAGCTCATGAATGTCTTTAAAAAAAGTTTCTCCGTTGCTTGTCTTGTATCCGTAAGACAAATAATCAAATACTTTTCCATGATTAGCTTCACGGATTTGATTAATTTTTAATATTGCTTTTATTTCGCTTGAGAAAATAAAATGATCATTGCCATTATAAAAATAGAAGGGCTTAACCCCAAGACGGTCGCGGGATGCAAATAAAATTTTTCTTTTAAGATCATATATTGCAAATGCCCACATACCGTTGAACTTCTTTACACAATCATAGCCATATTCTTCATATGCATGAATTATAACCTCCGTATCACTCCTTGTTTTAAAGACATGGCCTTTACTTTTTAACTCAGGAATAAGCTCGAGATAATTGTAAATTTCCCCATTGAAAATAATAACTACTGTATTATCCTCATTGAACATCGGTTGGTTTGCATTATCAGATAAGTCAATTATGCTAAGCCTCAAATGACCCAGACAAACAGGATAATTTATAAATATCCCTTCGCCATCCGGACCGCGATGAATAATTTCAGAATTCATTCTCTGTATATTATTCTCAAAAAAGGACACAGGCTTACCTGAGTAATTTGAATTGAAATATAATATACCATTGATGCCGCACATTAAGGTTTCCGGTTAAAATTTTTTATTGTTTCTTTTATAAGTTCATATGTATCATCTGCATTCTTTTTCCAGGAAAAATAATTCTTTACAATTTCTTTTCCCTTTAGAGACATTGACTCCATCCTACTCTTATCTTGAGACAGATCGACTATTGCCTCACCAAGTTCTTCCGGTGAGTTCGGGCTTACAAGAATTATCGGATACCCGGTTTGTTTAAGCTCCTCTGCTCCTCCGTTTCCTTTGCAGGAGATAACCGGCAAGCCCTTAGCAAGCGCTTCTATCATTACTATTCCGAAAGCTTCAGGATAGCTTGGTAAAATAAATATATCGGAATTCTCTAATATTTCTCCAACCTGTTCCTGTGACTTTTCTCCAATGAATTGTATTTCATTTTCAAGCTGTAATTTATTTCTTAGATTTATGTAATCCGGTTTTAAACTACCTTCGCCTGCTACTTTCAATTCAAAATCCAGCCGGTTTTTAATCAGCGCAAGCGCATGAATTAAAATATCTATATTCTTTCTGGGTTCAAACAGGTGACTTACACAAGCTAACCGTACTTTCCGAAAATTGAAATTCTTTCTTGATTCGCTGACAGGGAAATTTTGTCCAAGATAATTAACAGTAATTGTTCCTAAATTCAATTTTTCATTTATTAATTCTTTTTTGTTCACATTGCTGTGCACTACAATGCCATCTGCCTTCTCAAATGACTTAAGAAATATTTCATAGTGATCCGGAAATAGTTTTTTTAGTGTCGGAACATCTTCATGGTGATCGATTATCAGCGGAATTTTTAAATCCTGTGATATCCGTGAAGATAATTCAGCCCAGGGCCTGATCCAATTACAATATATTAGTCCGGATCCGGTCTCACTTATAATTCTTCTTATTTTTTTATAAAAAAAAAAGTTAATTATGCTGTTATCAATTGGTTCAAAGAAAGGTCGGGGGAGGGACAGATATTTAAAATAGATTACTTTTAAATTTCCTGTTTCGAAATTTTTTGTCTTTAGTAAATCCGAAAGCCACCTCCTTAGATTTGATCCAAGCTTTACGGGATTATAAGAGAATAGCTCTCTTGAGGGGATAAATCTTAAAGGAACTAGCATAATAACTTTGCAATGAGCTGATAAAGCTTTTACATGCTGCAAAATAAATTCGCCT
>JBBSDT010000299.1:0-4465 GCA_038240405.1 Ignavibacteria bacterium | reverse complement strand
TAAAAGAGTTTTACGGAAATAACTATAATGGTTTTCAGACTAGCGAAGGTTTGTTTATACAAAATTCATCAATAATACCTTCTACTGAATTAAGAAATCTCTCATCCTTATCGGGAAATTTTCTTCTGGAATTAGGGATTAATGGAATAATCGCGGCGAACTTTGGGAGTTATCTGGGACTACCTGATCTTTTTAATACTGCTACCGGCAAGACAGCAATCGGCAGATTCGGATTAATGGATGGCGAATCTATATTCAGCTTCAACGGAATTTTCCCTCCTGAACCTTCAGCCTGGGAAAAAATGTATTTAGGATGGGTCAATCCTGTAGTTATTTCGTCAGGTATAAATTCTTTGAGAATTCCAACCAGCTCGAAAAATATTTTCAGAGATTCAACTATATATAAGGTTCTCATTAGCAGCAAAGAGTATTTTCTGGTAGAGAACAGGAACAGAGATCCGGAAAATGACGGACAGACAGTATATGCCCGGAATAAAGGGTTTGCAGACAACAAAACCTTCTTTAGCGATTCCATTGCCCCTGATCCTTATGGTTATTATGGCTTTATAAATTTCAACACTACGCTGGTTGACGGAGATGTGCTGGATGTACAAACTTTTGACTGGAGCATTCCTGGAGTTATTGACCTTAACAATAATTTTAAGGGGGGAATTCTGATATGGCATATCGATGAAAATGTAATTGATGCAAAACTTTCATCCAATACAATAAACAACGATTTCAATCATAAGGGAGTTATGCTTGAAGAAGCCAAAGGTCCCCAGCAGATTGGTGTTACGTTTAATCTGATTACTTCAACTATAACAGGAAGCGGAACTGAAGTTGACTATTGGTTTAATGGTTACCATAAGGTTCCAAGTTCAATTTATAAAAATGCATTTACACCAACTACCACGCCGAATTCACTTAGCTATTCATTTGCAAATAATAATATTTTTATAACAGACTTTAGCACGATTGATACTTTAATGACTTTCAAAGTCTCAATCGGAGGAGTCCAGTTGATGCCTATAAGTAACTTTCCGAAATTTGTTGGGATTGATACAAGCGGTAATTCACAGGCAATAGCATTTGACTTTATTGGCGATGGAAGCGAAGAAATATTTGCTAACTCCAATTACAAAGTATATGGCTTCAAAAGCGACGGATCTTCCATTGATCCGGCAGTTCAAAGCGGGCTCTTACTCAACGGATTCGGAAAATATATTCCTACTACCAATACAACCATAAATCATAAATATCTTATTGCTCTTTCCGATACCGGAATTGTATTTAAGAATACACTTGGACAAAATGAAATTTCATTTCGGAATGCCATATCAAGCGCCGCTCCTTTCGCAAATGAAGAAACAGATTTTATTTATGTAGGAATGTCTGATGGAAAAATTATAAAATATACAGCTGACAACCTGAGTGTCCGGGTGGATTCCGCTAACAATGCCATTCAGGAATTTTCGAAACAGTTAACTGATACGTTCACTTATATCACAAAATCGAATAAGTTTGTGGTTGCCGGAAATATCCTTTCACAGGCATCCTCCGATATTCTAATCGTAAATAATAATAATGAATTTATTCTAAATGGCAGTAAATTAAATCTTAATTATAACATTTCAAAAATAAATTCTTCTCCTGTGTTAGCAGACATTAACAGTGATGGAAAGCAGGAAATAATTTTCGTTGGCGATGGAAAGGTTTATGCTCTGAATTCAAACGGGGTTTTGCTGGACAATTTTCCGGCAAATTTTAATGAGGATATTTCTTCAGGTATTTCCGTTGCAGATGTTAATAACGATAATATTTATGATCTGCTGTTTGTAGCTTCAAATGGGGACTTGTTTGCGTATGGCGTTAACGGGAAAATTGTAAGCGGGTTTCCTGTCAAAGTTGGACCTAATACTACTTCGACACCGGCTATTGCAGATCTTAATGATACTCTGGGTATTGTGGTAGTAAGCGGCGATGGTTATCTGTATGGGTTTAAAACAAACATTGCTTATAATTCCGGTAAAATTCTTTGGAAAAACTATTTGAAGGATAAATATTTATCAAATAGCAATTATATATCGGGAAACAACCCGGTTTCTATTACAGAGAAGCTTCCGGCTGATAAAGTATATAATTGGCCGAATCCTGTTTACGAAAACAGTACATTTATAAGGTATTATCTCAATGGAAATGCGACGGCAGTAAACATAAAAATTCTTGATCTCTCCGGGGAGCTTGTTACTACATTATCCGGAACTACCTTTTCAAAATCAGATAACGAAATTTCCTGGGATGTTTCAAAAGTTCAGAGTGGGGTTTATTACGGCGTTGTTGAAGCAGTTATAGACGGCAGCACTGAAACAAGGATCATTAAGATTGCAGTGGTCAAATAATAATTTTCAAATATTTTTTTACAATAAAGGTAGTTATCTTAGCTAAACGATAATCACTTTATAAATTTGAAGGCTGAAGTTTTTTTCATTTCAATAACCTCTCTGTACTTTTTAACATACCTATTTCTTTATAAAGGATTCCGTAAATCGCTTAACTTACAAAAAAGGTCTTCTTCTGACTTGCCCAGAGTTTCTGTAATAGTTGCTGCACGTAACGAGGAACAAATTATTGCCAGATGCATATTATCTTTGTCTGCATTAAGATATCCGGAGGAGCTGCTCGAAGTAATACTTGTTGATGATCATTCTACGGATAAGACCTTATCCATAATGAAGAATGAAACTCAAACCCTTCCATTTTTTAAAGTTCTTAGCACAATTGAAGACAATTCCTTCATTCTAAAAGGAAAAGCCAAAGCTATCGATACTGCAATAAAAAATTGTTCAGGGGAAATTATTATTTCTACTGACGCTGACTGTGAAATCGGCAGAGAATGGGTACATGAAACCGTAAAATATTATTCGGGGCATACTGCAATGGTCTGCGGCTTTACACAAATAAAATCTTCGGATTCTTTATTTGCTAAAATGCAGAATTTGGACTGGTTGTATCTTCTTACTCTTGCATCGGCAAGTGCAGGCCTAAAAATGATTATGAGTTGTGTGGGAAACAACCTTTCATTCACAAAAGCTGCTTATAAGAAAGTAGGCGGATACGAATCAATCAATTTTTCAGTTACAGAAGATCTGGCTTTAATGAGGAAGATAAACTCCGATAAAAAATTTGAAATTAAATACCCTGTTGATAAGAGCTGCCTTGTAGAGACTCTTCCGTGCAAGAGCTTGGATGAAGTTCTTAGCCAGAAGCGAAGATGGTTTAAAGGAGGAACAGGAATTAATATGCTTGGGTATTTGGTGGGAATTGAGCTGTATGCCTTAAACTTTTTATTTTTATTCGGACTCTTTTTTTTGAATTATAAAATTTATTTACCTTTGATTGTTTTAAAAATGATGTCAGAATTGATCTTAGTTTCTCAAACTCTTAAAAGATTTGATTTACAATCCCTATATAAATATTATCTCTTTTTTAGCATTTACTTTGCTTTATACGGATTAATACTTCCATTTACTTTTTTACTTAATCCGCGAATTAAATGGAAAGGAAGGAAATTCTAAAATCGTATTACAGGAATATGAAGCTTTAACTGAAAAGCAAGATTATTATAGTTTTTGGCATATGTATACCTCCCGCTAAGATCGAAAACATAAATAGTTACTCCCAATCCGGCAGCATAGGAGAGGAAGCTCTCATTACTTACTATACCGGGGAATGAGATGTCCGGAACGATGACCCTTGTCACTTTGGCATATTTTATTTCTATTGAAAGAATGGGCGTTGTAAAATTTGATTTTATGAATTTATTTAATAAAATATCAAGACTTCCTCCAATTGAGGTTATTTTAGTATCAAAGGTAGTTAAGAAATTAACCGTAGTGAAATCGGCATTCCCCTTATTTTTTTGCAATTCATATACAAATCCGAATATAAATGGATATAATCTGCTATAGGCCAGCTCAAATTTTGCTCCATAAACAATTCCCGATTTGGAATAATTTTTAAATGTACCAAAAGGAAATGCAACCCCTATAAAAGGAGCCAGAAATAAACCCCCTATATTTACCGTCTGGACCTTGCTCTTTCCTGTTAGCTTGATATTGGTATCTGCGCTAAATTTATTCTCAAGTAAATTATAGCCGTATTTACGGTAATAAATATTCTGATTTTTTGAATCCTGGCTTTTTAGCTCCAAAGTCAGGCATGAAGAAAATATAAGTACAGCTAAAATTTTAATTAACATAATTTTATTTTATTTTAACTGTAAAAATATTTAATCAATGAATTGTTTGTTTTGTTAAATTATATTCATTTAATATATATTCATTCATAAGATCAAGTATTGATAAAACATTTTTTAGGTTGATGCTTTCCTTTTTGAAAGCAATTTTTACGGTTTCCATCCCAAGTAACGTATAAAACGGAATAAGAGAAGGAAGCTCTTTAT
>JBBSDT010000298.1:0-4476 GCA_038240405.1 Ignavibacteria bacterium | reverse complement strand
TGTGTTCCTTTGCCTACAGTACTTTTAATGTCAAAAATACCATTATGGGATCTTATAGTTTGATAGGAAAGTCCTAACCCCAACCCTATACCGTCACTCTTTGTTGTGAAAAAAGGCTCAAGAACTTTATCAAGGTTTTCAGGAGAGATCCCCATCCCGGTATCAATGAAATCCAGAGTAACTTCATTATTAATAATATTTTCTGTCACTTTTATAGTCAGCATTCCCCCCTCAGGCATAGCATCAATAGAATTTGAAACAAAATTCATAAAAGCATTTTCAAGTCTTAACCTATCTATGTAAAGAAATGGAAGATTTGAAGGCTTATCAATGACAATATTTATCTTTCTTTCCTTGCATCTTGCCTCTATCCCTTCTACCACACTATCCAGAATATTCTTAAGGTTATCATTTTTAAAGACAAGATCTTCCGGCGAGGCAAAATTTAGTAAACTTTTGATTATCTTATTTGCAATTTCGGCATTTGTCAATATATAATTCAGGCGTTTTTTGTTTTTTTCATCTATCTCTGCTTTTACAACCAATTGTGCGAGGCTGCTTATATTTGCTAATGGATTTCTAATTTCATGCGCAATTCCAGAGGAAAATCTTCCCAATGCGGCAAGCTTTTCACTGTGTATAAGCTCTTTCTGAGCCTCGATAAGTTTCTCGTTGATCCTCCGGAGCTCTTCCTCAGCTAATTTTACCAGTGTAATGTCCTGAACACTTCCGTAATATCTTTTTGGAATATTGTTCTCATCAAACTCGACTAATACTTCCGAACACAAATGCTTCAGTTTATTATCCCTTGAAATTATCCGGTAGTTAAGTTCGATGTTCTTCGGATCCTTCTGCAAGGTATTAAACATTTCACCAAAGGCATGAGAGTCTTCAGGATATACAAGCTTGTTAATACTTTCATAGTCAGGATCTATTTCCCCGGGTTCATATCCGAAAATCCGGTACATTTCGTCAGACCAGATTTGAACATTTGCGTTCAAATCTACTTCCCAGCTTCCCAGCTTTGCAATATGCTGTGCCTCCTTTAACTGGCTCTCGTTGCTTCTTAGTTTTTCTTCAGCTTCTTTCAAATCCGTCACATCATGGCTGGTCCCGAACATTCTAATTACTTTTCCTTTTTCGTCAACAAATATTTCCCCCTGAGCTTTTAATATCTTTTGTTTATTCCCGGTAGTGATGATACGGTGATAAAAGCTAAATGACTCTTTATTTATGAGGGCTTTTTGTATAACTTCTTTTACTCTATCACGGTCTTCCGGATGAATACGATTTGAGTACCCTTCAAATGTAAGTTCAAATTCCTCTTTATTAACTTCATACACAGCATACATACCGTCGGACCATGTAATCTTATCTTTTACAACATCCCATTCCCAGCTCCCAAGCTTTGCTATGTATTGAGCATCATTTAATAATTTTTCGTTTTTCTGAATCTTTTCAAGTGTGTTGAGTTCTTCAAATAAGCTCCCAAGCTCAATTCCAATATTGTTAATACACTCCAGTAATTCTGCATCCGGCTTCTCCTCATCGGATTTAAAAAATTCCAGAATTCCAATTGTTTCATTTTTCATTAATATAGGAGCCCAGATGCCGGTCTTCAATTCCAGTTTTTTACAGCTTGTGGCTCGTTCAAAAATTTTATCATCTATAAAATCTTTTGTGTTTTTCCATTGTGCAATACCAGTTTTAGAAACAATTCCCGTTATGCTATCATCTTCGAAAATTGTAAGATTTTCAGTTACCTCTTTTAACGGAAAATATTTTCCGGAAATATCAGTTTTCCATATCTTTGAGGAGACGAATGTTTCTCCTTCTTTTAAGAAACAATGTGAAACATCCCATCTGGTATACTGACTTATCCGGTCCAGGGAATACCGGATAGCTTCATTAAAATCCGGACATTTGTTAGTGAACCGGATAATGTCATTTAATAAATTTAATAAATTATTTCTCTTATTAATTGTTTCTTCCGCATGTTTCTGTTCGCTGATGTCCTGGCAAATTCCCACCATTGCCTCATTTACATTTTCCTCATTTCGTATTGTTGAGGTTGATAGAAATGTATAGAATGGTGTTCCATCGTTCCGGTAAGTAATTACTTCGCCTTTCCAGCCATCTCTTAAAGTCTTATTCATTATTTCCTTTTTTTTGCTCATACCTATCTGTAGTGAACTAAAAATAGGAATTTCTTTGCCGTTTACATTCTCCTCACTGAATCCGTAAGTCGCCTTAAATGCATCATTTACATAGATAACCCGGCTTTCCAGATCCGTAATAAACACACACTCCTTTACACTTCTTATTGCATGCGCAAAAAGCTTTATCTTATTCTGGATAACTTCTTTTTGCTCGATCTCATTCAACAGCTTTGACAAAGCCGAAGCTAATTCTTTTGTTCTGTCCTTTACTTTTTCTTCCAGCTCTGAATTTGAATGCCATAACTTGTCTTCAGCTTTTATTCTTTCTATAAAATTTCCAATCTGATGCCCTGCTGCTTCAAGAACTTCAATCAAGTCTATTCTCTTTTGCAGATTTTTTTTATTGAAACATTCTATCACAGCAATCACTTCTTCTCCATTGGTTACGGGAATTGCAAGCACTGAATTCCATCCTAATTTCAAAGCCGCTTCTTTCCGGATAAAATTTTCTTCGTTACCTATATCACTGATCCATATTGTGTTTTTTTCTTTTAAAACCTGTCCCGGAATTCCTTCAAATTTTCTAAGCTTAAGTAGTCTTTCTTTAACAATGAGGTTTTCATCGGCACTGATTTCATTTTTTGGACTCCAAAGTGATTCTACTTTTAAATATTGTTTATCCTGTTCTATCAACCACAAAATTCCATATTCCCAGCCAATATTTGTACAAATAGTTTCCAGGACTTTCTCAGCAGCTCTTTGCATCGTCTTAGCCTCATTGAGAACTTTAGAAATAGAATATTGAATATTAAGAAAGTTTTCATTTTTTTCGCGAACTGTTATCTCATCAATTAGTTTTTCATTTGTTACTTTAAGCTCCAGGGTTCTTTCTTCAACCTTATTTTCCAGCTCTTCATATGAATTCATGAGAAGCTGTTCGGTTTTATTTTTATTTTTTATAAGTCTGTCGGACAGGAACAGTGATAAACCTATTACTATAAATGAAAATACACTTGAGATAATTATGATGACCTGTAAAGTCGAATTAGTTGCAGTAGCTGACATTCTCCTTTGATACAGCAGCTCAGTTTCGTTAGCCTGAATCTGCCCGGAAAGCATTTCAACCTTATCTAAATTATCCTGAACTTTATTTGTAATATCCTTTTGAATATCTGATGTTAGGGTATCCGGCTCAAGGATATTAAAAGAACTATCCAACAGTGTTGTATTTTCAGTCAGCAACGAATCAAGCTTGGAAATAAGAATTTGTTGGTCCTTATTGTCTACGCTCAAAAAAGCCAAATTTTGAATTTTTTCCTTTACAATCTTGAGAATTGAATTATAGGAATTTAAATAATCTTCTTTCATTGTGATAATGAATCCTCTTCTCAACAGAGGTAATTCCACCATTTTCAGGTGAACTTCTTCAAGTTTTTTGATAACATCATTTGTATGATTAATTCTTTCAATATCTGTTTTATATTCTTCAATATTCCGATAGGTAATAATGCTGAGGACAACTATGCATAACAGAAAAATCATAAAAGCGGTGGGAATAAATTTCTCAAGAGGAAGCTTTTTTTCAATCCTCAGAATATTACTTTGAAATTTTGTTTTTATGTTATTCATAAAGTCGTTATCTCAACTCCTGATGATTTAGTTTGATATTTTGACAGGGATAGTGTGTATTAAAAAAATCTTTTTATATTTATTACATCGTTACGCCTTTAATCAAAAAATAAAAATAATAAATACAAATTAATACACATTACTTTTTAGCCAGACAATGTGAATTAAATAAGAATTACTGCCATTTGAAGGAAGCCATGAAGGATAATTTCCAATTTATTAAAATTAGGGAAAATTAAGACAAAATTGTCAAATGATGATTTACCACTATTTGATTTCGGCGAAAATTTCACCTTTTTCCTTTCGAAGTATGGCACGGTTATTTCAATAGATCAGAGGAAATGAGAGATATGACGAAGGTATTATTAGTCGAAGATGACAAGTATATGAATGAAACTTTAGGGGAAGTTCTTACGGAAAGTGGCTTTATTGTAGATAAATCTCTCAATGCCAAAGAGGCAATAGAAAAAATAAATAAAGATTCCGAAGATTATGAGTTCATGATTCTTGATTACAACATCCAACCTTCTAAACAAATCACAGGCATTGATATTTATGACCTGGCAAAGAAAAGAAACCCCAAGGTAAAGGCTATAATGATTTCGGCTTACGGGGACAAGAAAATAAAAGAGAAAGCTTTAAAAGGGGGGATAAATTTTTTCATAGATAAACCTTTTTTGATAAGCGA
>JBBSDT010000297.1:0-4510 GCA_038240405.1 Ignavibacteria bacterium | reverse complement strand
TAAGACATTTAAACAAGTTTCATTAAAATTGTCAAAAGAAAAGAGTAATAGCTCGCATTATTTGAAAAAGAGTCATAAAAAAATGCTTTCTGTAACCTATGCAAAGAAAAGCTGATTCTCTGCAAACAATTCAGACTACCCTGAAAAAGAACTAATAACAAGAACAATTAGTCGGCGCAATGGAAGAATCAAAGTAAAATCCGGAAAGAAGCCTCCGCAATCTAAAAAGAAGCAGCGGGAATGTGGTGAAAAGAAAAAGTTATCAAAAATAATGAACATTTTATACCGGGAAAAGAAACTTAAATGGTTCGCGAAGCTATCTTGATGGAGAGAAAAAGAACTTTTAAGGAGAGAAATTTCAGTAAAATCATTCGCGAAGCCGACTTTATAAACGCGAAGGATGCTTTAAAGGAATCGCAATAATTAAGAATAGAAAGCGAAGAGGTCTGAATGAACCGCGAAGTCCCCTGAATTGAACGCGAAGTCATCTTAATGAAAATCGAACCGATGTTCATTATCAGCGAAGTGGACTTTATACCTTGCGAACTAATGAAAATCAAAAGCGAACAGTTCAAAAAAGATCGTGAACAACTGAAACACGATAGCTAACTAATCGAAAATGAGTATATATTAAAAAATAAACCAGAAATGAAACATTTCTAAATTGAGAGAATTTCGTAAGGCAAATTAGTGGCTTTTAAAAAAAATCTTTAATACGAAGCAAGGCAAACAAGAATAAAATCAGCAATTGATTACGGAACAACGGAATAAGCAAATCCATCAAAATGTTATTCTTTAGAATTTCGATGGATCAAATTTTTCTAGCGGTATTTACTATTACAAAATAAAAACTGATAATTTTTTGTCTATAAAAAAAATGTTATTGATAAAATAGAAAGCTAATAAACTAATAAATGAAAATACTCATAGTAGTCATATTCCTTGCAAGTTCTTCTGTAGTTTTTTCTCAACACACATTTATTAAACCTTTTAAATTGGGTAGTTATTATGAATATGTTTTTGAAGAACCGGGAAGTGTCTTTCGATATTCTTCCAAAATAGTTTCAGATACAATTATGAATGGCAAGAATTATTTTAAGATGGATGTATATAATGAGCCTCCAATGGTATTGCATTTCTTATATTTTTATTTTGACAGTCTTTCATTAACAATATTTGGAGGTGAGTATCCACGATGTCCAGATACTTCTGGAGATATGATTGCAATTGGATTTAATTTCCCGATTGGATATATATTTAATGACTGTCCAATGGGGGCTTACTTTAAGAGTACTTTGTTAGATAAGGGTGTTGCCACCGGAGTTTTCAATACTCAAGATACATTAAGATATGCAATAAGAAAGGATACTTTAGGAGTTCCAATTGAAGGAACAACATTTTATGAATATGCAGAAAAATTTGGATATGTTAATTTTTATAGAGGATATGGTAGTCCACTTCAAGGAGGACCATACTCAAAATCTATGGTAGGTGCAATTATTGACGGTGTTAGATATGGTTCTATACTTCTTGATATACACAAAGTTCCGGATGAAGTACCTTCAAATTATAAATTAGAACAAAACTTTCCAAATCCTTTTAATCCTTCAACCATAATAAAGTTCTCTTTGATAAAATCATCCTTCGTTAATTTAACAGTATATGATCAATTGGGAAGAGATATTGTTACTTTGGTAAACGAAAAAAAATCTGCGGGAGTTTATCAATACGTTTTTAATGCTAATGGAATTTCCTCAGGTATTTATTATTATAGGTTGCAAGCCAATGATTTTATTGAAACTAAGAGTATGATGTTATTTAAATAGATAGCAATTGTCTTTGCCAAACTAAAGTACGAAACTCCCTCTTCGCACTGAGGTATTAGGTAAAGAATCAATATACAAATTCCTTGTATATTTTACCTTTTTACTCCACCGATTGTCTTCACTATTTTCAATGATCTACAATGCAAAACTGATTTACTGGTTTGAAATTCTTAATATAAAACTTTATTTTTATCTTCTGTAAAAAAATTAACGGGCGATTAGCTCAATTGGCTAGAGCACCTCGCTTACACCGAGGGGGTTTGAGGTTCGAGTCCTTAATCGCCCACAAAGTCCGGACAACACAATTCTTATTTATTTGAGACGGACTGTCTGCTGCAGCATTAAAGAGTCTGAAAATTAATAATAACACCCCACTCGGTTACTAAATTTTGTTATAAAATTAACCTCGACAGCATCTCTTGGTGAGACTTAGAAAACATAATTAGTCTGAATGAAGATTAAAATCCTTTTCCTCTCATCTCTTGTCTTAATTTTCTTCCTTAATTTTTTTGTTGGTTATATAGATGCTTATTATTATACAATCCTCATTTATATCGGCATAAATATTATTCTTGCAACCAGTCTGAACTTAATTAACGGATATACAGGGCAATTCTCCTTAGGTCATGCCGGATTTATGGCAATAGGGGGATATCTTTCCATCGCAATTTCAAGTTACTATGCGCCTTTCTTTATAAATACTTTCGGAACCGGAGGTTTTGGCCAGGCAATTTCTTTTGTTATAGTTCTTCTGCTTGGAGGAACTGCCGCTGCAATCGCAGGGGTTATTGTGGGAGTTCCTTCTTTGCGCTTAAAAGGTGACTATCTCGCTATTACAACATTAGGATTTGCAGAAATTATCAGGGTGGTTATTCAAAGCCTTGATGTGGTCGGAGCTTCACAGGGATTCAGAGGAGCATATATTTTCGACAATGGTGTGAAGGCCGCACAAATACCTGCAGATATGTCAAATGTTCCATATGTATTTTATGCCGTGCCTAAGTACACAAATTTTTTCTGGGTATTTACATTTGTTGCGGTGATAATTTATTTTATTCACAATTTAATTAATTCAACATACGGAAGAGGATTTCTTGCAGTAAAGGATGATGAAGTTGCAGCCGAATCAATGGGTGTTAATACAACTAAATTCAAAGTAATTGCTTTTGTCAGCGGAGCTTTCTTTGCCGGTATAGCAGGAGCGCTCTACGGACATTTTAACTTATATCTTAATCCTGAAGATTTTAATTTTTTAAAGTCAGTTGAAATTGTTGTAATGGTTATTCTTGGAGGTATGGGAAGTATGATTGGAGTGATAATTGCCGCCATAGTTTTAACAATTTTGCCGGAGCTTTTGAGAGGAGTTGCAGAGTACAGAATGATAATCTATGCATTATTATTAATAATTATGATGCTTACACGACCCCAGGGCTTATTCGGCGTAAAGCTTCGTCCAAAAAAACCGATTTAAATATTAAATTAAGTTTTAATGCTTTTAGAAATAGAAAATTGTACAATGCGTTTCGGAGGTTTGACTTGCGTTGACAGGTTAAATGCCGAAGTAGGAGATTTCGAGCTTGTCGGGATGATAGGTCCAAACGGAGCCGGGAAGACAACAGTGTTTAATATTGTTACAGGTGTATATGATCCGACAGAAGGCGATGTAAGGTTTTCCGGAACAAGCGTTATACCTTTTAAGCCATACCAGGTAGCTGCGCTTGGCATCAGCCGGACTTTTCAGAATATAAGATTATTCCCAAGCTTAAGTGTAAGAGATAATATAAGAGTATCTTTTGTGAAAAATCTGAAAGCTGGATTCTTTGATTCAATTTTACAATTCGGCGCCTTCAAAAAAGAAGAGAAAGAGTTCGATAACAGGATTGATGAGCTGTTGGAAATATTCGGACTGCATAACACCGCTGATGAAAATGCGAGGTCGCTTCCATATGGTGAACAAAGAAAAGTAGAGATTGTCCGGGCTCTTGCAACTTCGCCTAAACTACTGCTTCTTGATGAACCTGCAGCCGGCATGAATCCGACTGAAAAAGTTGAGCTTATGAAATTGATAAAAATGGTAAAAGATAAATTCCAGATTTCTATCTTGTTGATTGAACATGATATGAAAGTTGTTATGGGAGTCTGTGAAAGAATTTTTGTATTGGATTATGGTGAAAAAATTGCTGAAGGCAAGCCGGAAGAAATAAAGAAAAACCCGAAAGTAATAGAGGCATATCTCGGTGAAACAACCCAGGAACCAGAGTCTAATTAAAGTATAAACAGAAAAGATGTTAGAAATAAAAGATTTGCATGTTAATTACGGGGCAATAAAAGCAATTAAAGGTATCGACCTTGAAGTTAAGGAAAGATCCATTGTAACTCTTATCGGAGCAAATGGCGCAGGTAAAACGACATTACTGAGAACAATTTCTTCTATATTAAGACCTGCATCAGGATCAATTCGTTTCCTCGGTCAGGATACAACATTTCTTCCTCCGAATAAAATTGTCGAATTAGGAATATCTCAATCCCCTGAAGGAAGAATGATCTTTTCCAATTTGACAGTAAAAGAAAATCTTGAAATGGGTGCATATGTAAGAAAAGACAGGCAAAACTTTAAAGATGATCTGGAATTCATTTACGTTTTCTTCCCAAGAATCAAAGAAAGACTGAAGCAGCTTGGAGGT
>JBBSDT010000296.1:0-4533 GCA_038240405.1 Ignavibacteria bacterium | reverse complement strand
CCAAAGTAAAAAAAGATTTAATTCTGGATGGTGAAATGATTTCAGTTGATGCAAAAGGAAATCCTAGCTTTCAATTGATGCAGAATTACCAGACTAGTAGAAATTGCAGAATTATTTACTATCTGTTTGACATATTGTGGTATGATGGATATAATCTTCAGGAGATCCCGCTTTTTGAAAGAAAAGAGATTTTGAAAGACATCTTACCGGAAGCAGACAATTTACAATATAGTGAACATATGGCACAGGATGGAAAAAAATTATTTAAAGTGGTTCAAGATAAAGGTTTAGAAGGAATTGTGGCAAAAAAATCAGACAGTCGGTATTATGAGGGAGTCAGAAGCACTCAATGGTTAAAAATTAAAACGGAAAGAACACAGGAAGCAATAATATGCGGATATACAGCTCCAAGGGGAAGCAGAAAGTTTTTTGGTTCATTAATTTTAGGAATTAATCATAATGGCAAACTAACTTATATAGGGCATACAGGTACCGGATTCAATGAAAGAGATCTTGATGAATATTACCGATTATTTCAAATGTATGTGCAAAAAAAATGTCCTTTTGATAGTATTCCAAAAACAGATGAAGCAGGTACCTGGCTTAAACCGGAATTAATCTGTGAAGTTAAGTTTTCTAACTGGACAAGTGACGGCATTTTAAGACACCCGGTCATTAAAGGTTTAAGGAAGGATAAGAATATTTCAGAAATCGTCAGAGAGTCATAAAAATATATAAGCTATGGAAGAAATAATAACTATCAATAAGAAAAAAATAAAATTATCCAATCTTGATAAAGTATACTGGCCTGAACAAAAAATTACAAAAGGTGATCTGATAAATTACTACAGAAGTGTTTCCGAATATATAATTCCATACTTAAAGAATCGTCCTGAATCTCTTAATCGGTATCCCAACGGAATTAAAGGTAAAAGTTTTTTTCAAAAAGATGTCAAAGATATGCCGCCGGACTGGGTGAAGACTGCAGAGGTTTATTCGGATTCTAACAACGAAAATATTAATTACCTTGTCTGTCAAAATGAAGCTACTCTGGTTTATATGGCTAATCTGGGATGTATCGAAATCAATCCCTGGTTTTCGACAATACAACATCTAAATAATCCCGATTATATAGCAATTGATCTTGATCCTCTGGATATTAGTTTTGAAAAAGTGATCGAAGCTGCAAAAGCGGTCAAAGAGGTTCTGGATAAAGGAAAAATTCCCGGCTATTGTAAGACCTCCGGTTCAACAGGTATTCATATTTATATTCCTTTGAAAGCCAAATATAATTTTGAAATTGCAAAAGAATTTGCACTTGCAATCGCTCAAATGACATATGAGAAGGTGAAAGGGTTTACAAGTCTGGAAAGGACTCCTGCCAAAAGGCAAAACAAAATTTATATTGATTATCTTCAAAACCGGAGAGGTCAAACACTGGCAGCACCTTACAGTGTAAGACCTAAGCCGCACGCCCCGGTTTCTACTCCGCTTAACTGGAAGGAGCTGAAAAAGGGATTACATCCGGAAGACTTTAATATTAAAAATACTCTTAAGAGGTTAGACAAAGTCGGTGATTTATTCAATGGATTGTTCGAAGGCGGTGTCGATATTATTAAATGTCTGAAGAATCTTGGTTTATGATTTTAAACAATACTGATAAATATTAAATTATAACTTAAACTAATATGGGAATATCCTTAAGACCGCAGCACCTGAAAAGATACAAAGATATTGCTAAGCTTTTCATGACCTATGGAAGAAATGATCTGATTACTTCTGCGGGCCTTGAAGATGTAAATTTAGAAGAGAAAGAGAATGAAGATGAAACCGGGCGAATCGAAAATCTGCCAACTGATCTGGAAAATCTGGGACCTACTTATGTTAAGCTCGGGCAATTTCTATCAACACGTTCGGACATGCTGCCTGATGAGTATATTAATGTGCTAGAAAGACTCCAAGATAAAGTTAAGCCTTTCCCGTTTGAGAAAGTTCAGGAAATAATAAGCAAGGAAATTGCGATGCGATTTTCAAAAGCTTTTTCAGAATTCGATCCCAAGCCAATAGGAGCCGCATCCATAGGGCAGGTTCATAGAGCAAAATTAAGAGATGGAAAAGATGTAGTAGTTAAAATTCAAAGGCCTGATATACGGGAAGAGATAATTGAAGATCTGGATGTATTCGAAGAAGTAGCTGAATTTATTCAGGAGCATACAGAAACAGGGAAGAGATATATGCTTGAGGCAACTCTTGAGGAGTTCAGAAAAGCAACTTTAAGAGAACTTGATTACAGGAATGAAAAGCAAAATTTAAAGATCCTTGCTGAAAATCTGAAAGAATTCGAAAAAATAATTGTTCCTCAACCGGTCGAAGATTATTCCACTTCTAAGATTATTACTATGGATTTTATTCAGGGAACTAAGGTGACTTCCATGAGTCCTTTGAAAAAACTTGATTTCGACGGAAAGGAACTGGCGGAAGAATTATTCAGGGCTTATATGAAACAAATTCTGATAGATGGTTTTTACCATTCAGATCCTCATCCGGGAAATGTTTTTATTACTGAAGATAACCGTATTGCTTTATTGGATCTTGGAATGGTAGGATATGTATCCGGTAATTTACAGACACAACTGATTCATGTATTACTGGCAATAGGCGACGGCAGAGGCGATGAAGTTGCAGAGCAGGCTATGTTAATAGGTAATAAAATGGATAATTTCGATAAGCAAAAATTTAGAAGCGAAATCAGCGAACTGGTATCAAAACAAAAATCAGCAACCTTAGAAAATCTGGAAATTGGAAGAATTGTTTTAGAAGTTACCAAAATCAGCGGAAGAAACGGAATCAACCTTCCGAATGAGCTTACTATGCTGGGAAAAACATTGTTAAACTTAGATAAAGTAGGAAAAGCTTTAGACCCTAATTTCGATCCTAATAATGCAATCCGCAGAAATGGAAATGATTTAATGAAGAAAAAATTAATGCAGAGTGCATCATCACAAAAACCTTACGAGATACTTTTAGAATCCAAAGAATTTTTTGAAAAGCTTCCCTTTAGAGTGAATAAGATACTTGATAAACTTTCCAACGACGAAATTGAAATTAAGGTAAATACGGTTGATCAAGTCTACTTAATGAGCGGATTTCAAAAAATTGCAAACAGAATCACAGTTGGTTTAATCCTTGCATCCTTGATCATAGGGGCAGCATTGATTATGAAATTTCAAACTGCTTTTGAGATTTTTGGTTATCCCGGGCTTGCAATGATATTTTTCCTCATTGCAGTCTTTGGTGGTTTATTCCTGGCATTCCGAATACTTTTTGTAGATGAACATCATATTAAGAAGGATAAATAATAAGGTGTTTATTCAGAAATTCTATTACTTTTCTTTTTAAGTTCCTTTATTAATTCCCCGAGGTTCACGGAAGCGGCGGCTATATGTAAATCCGAGGCTCCGTAATAAATATATAGTTTCCCCTCAAATAAAGAAGTCCCCGAAGGAAAAACAACGTTGCTTACTATGCCTTTTTTCTCCCATGATTTAGTTGGGGAAAAAAGGGGTTTTCTTAATCTGCCAATTTCTTTTCTTATATCATTTCTGTCAATCAATGCTGCGCACGCATGATAAATAAAGCCACCCGGGCCATCCTGCACACCATGATAAATTATAAGCCAGCCATCTTTTGTCTCAATCGGAGGACAGCCACTGCCAATATAACTTGCCTCATGAATGTATCTGCAGCCCATAAAAATATTATCGGTAAAATTTAGAATATACTTTTTCCAAAAAGTCTTATTAAGTTCTTTTAAGCTTTTCACTTTGACTATTTGTATTTCAGGACGGATCCTATGCAGGAATACGAAGTTATTTTTTATTTTTTTAGGAAAAAAAACGACATCTTTATCCCATAGGATTAACTTTGTATCAAGATTGTGGGGTGGTGAGTAGAATTCATAAAAGCGGTAATATTTTTGATTGAATTTTTTATTCGCGGAAGTAATATCCCGGAATTGTTTATAAGTAAATTGCGGAGTAATTTTCCCGAATTTCTTAAATGTTATAAGATCTGTGGATGTGGCTAAAGCTCCGCAGGCATAGGAAAAATTATACGCAGTGTATGTAAGGTAAAATGTTTTCCAATTTTTACGATCCTGGGATCTTCAATGCTTTCGCGTTCAAAATTATGTTCGGGATACAGGACCGGCTTCTTCGCTCTTTCAATTATTTTAAGAGGACCTTCAAGAAGGCAATATCCTATTGTTGAATGATTTCCTTTCCTGACAGCGCGATAAAACATATGAACATGCTTTCCATCCTGATAGCAGGCAGGATTCAGAACACTATCGTTTTCAAATTCCAGGTCTGTTTTTTCGAGTATTACTCCTTCCTTTTTTACTTTTACCATACTGCAATACTATATATGTTTACCCCATGCTAAAATTACAATAGAAATAGAACTATTCAATGTTGTGCTTAATTTCTTCGTTATGCTAACTTTGATCATTATGCTTACTTTCTTCAAGCCATT
>JBBSDT010000295.1:0-4540 GCA_038240405.1 Ignavibacteria bacterium | reverse complement strand
TGAAGTATATTTTGTAATTTATTAGTTTCTTCCATAATCTGACTCCTTTACTTTTTAATTTGTGAATCGCTTTTACAAAAATAGTAAATATGAGTCAGATTTTTTGTTTTTTATAACTTTTTTTATCGTGTACTGAGGATTGAAGTCGTTGACTAGATTCTCCTCACATTTCCTTCAAAAGATTTTTCAAAAAAGATCGTAGTTCCACTAAGTCATCCCTCAAATTTTCATTCTTGGAAATATCAATATGTTTAAAAGAAGCCTCCGGACCGAACAGGCTCATTTCATTTCCCGATAATGCAGAGAGTTTGTTAATTTTAGGATCAGAGATTTCTTCTTTTTTAGTTTCTTCATCTTCTTCCTTAAGAGAATAATTACGTATTAATTTCTTTGCACCTTCTATGGTATATTTCTCTTCGCGCAGTAATTTTTTTATGTATAAAATGAGCTTAATATCCTTGTTTGTATAAATTCTGTTTCCGGAAAGATTCTTCGCCGGCCTCAACTGCTCAAACTCGGTTTCCCAATAACGTAGCACGTACTGTTCTAATTCAGTTATCCGGCTGACTTCACTAATCGAATAGTAAAGCTTTTTCATTGCAAAGTTCTTTTTCATAAAGAGGCTTTTCCCAAAATAAATATATACTTTTCTTATTTCAATACCTTTGATAAATATATTTACTTTAAAGAAGTTAGGATTGTGGATTTAAATAAAGAAATGAATTTATTAAGTTATATGCAAATAAAACCTACATCAAATGAACCGTATTGTGCTGTTGAAAAATACTCTTTTATTATGCCTTTCTGTAATACTTTTTGCCTGCACTGAAAAACCTGACGTGATTTACACAAATGGAAAAATTTATACATTAGATAAGAACAATTCAATAGTTGAAGCAATAGCAATAAAAAATGGTAAAATTTTGGATGCTGGGACCTCAAGTGAAATTATGGACAAATATAAGGCGGAAGAAGTTATTGATTTGAATGGCGGGATTGTTCTTCCGGGATTTATTGATTGTGAAGGTTCGATAATTGAATTCTCCAAGAATTTAAACTACATAAACCTGTCTTATGTGAAAAGCATTGAGGATATAAAAAATCTTATATTAGATAAGACTCACAGCACACACGAAGGTGAATGGATTGGAGGTTATGGATGGAGTGAGCTGAATATTCCTGAATCTGACCTTGAACAAATGGATAAAAAAATACTAGACCAGATTGCCCCGAATTATAACGTTTACCTTGTGAATGCAACTCTGAACACAGCATGGGTAAACTCACGGCTTCTGAGAGTTTTGAAGATTGATAAAAATACACCTTCGCCTCCAAAAGGGGAGATCGAAAAGGATGCCAATGGTGAACCAACAGGAATGTTATATGATGAAGCAGTTAATTTAGTAAGGGACAACATTCCAGGGTTGCTAAAGGACGAAATGACGACACAGATTGAAAAAGGTGTAAAAGAAATTGTAAAGTATGGTATAACGGAAGTTCATGACAAAACAGTGGGCAAACTGGGGCTGGAAATATTCAAAGAATTAATTGACGGAAAAAGATTCCCACTGAAGGTTTATGCGATTTTACCGGGTGAAGATAGTGCGTTTTCAGATTCATATCTTAACAAGGGCACTGAAATTAATTATCAGGATAAACTCACAATAAGGGCAGTTTCTTTGGATTATGATGGATTATTTGAAATACAGGACGCGGCTATTAATGATGAATATAAAGAAGAGCCCAAGAAAAAGGTTCCGTACGTTACGGAAGATGAAATTGAAAAAACATATGCAAGAGCAATTGATAAGAATTTTCAATTTTGTATTAAGGCTGTTGGTGACAGGGCAACGGAGACATCTTTAAATATTATTGACAAAGTAATTAAACAAAAAAACCCTAAAGACCAGAGGACCGTAATAGAATACTGTGAATTTGTTAATCCCAAAGATCTCGGTAGAATAGGGGAGCTAAAACTTATACCATCAGTGAGGCCGGATGTCAGCATTACTGACCTGGTAATAGCAACACAGCTTATTAATTCCGATAATGCAAAAAAATTGGGATTATGGAATTCTCTTCTAAAAGCCTCCGGCATGATTACGACCGGATCTGATTTTCCATTTCACCAGATTAACCCGTTTGTTCAGATTTATTATCTTACCAACCGCCAGCTAAGCGATACAGTTATTTCAAGCTTACCAAATCCTGATCAGAAAATTTCTTTGATTGATGCTGTAAAGTCTTATACTGTTTGGGCGGCGTATTCATCCTTTGAAGAAACGACAAAAGGAAGCATTGAAAAAGGAAAGTGGGCAGATATGATCGTTATTTCCAAAGATATATTTAATTTACCGGCTAAAGAACTTCTCAGCACAAAAGTTTTAAGAACGGTGATTAATGGACGGATAGTTTTCGACAATCTGCTGGATCCAAATAAACTTTAAACAGTTTGGAACAGAATCCTCATCCTGTTAATGTAAGGGAGTTTCTACAATATTCGACTGATCTGTTAAAAAATAATGGGATAAAAGATGCAAGAGTAAATTCAGAACTTCTTCTGTGCGATGTTTTGAAAACTGTGAGACTGGATTTATATTTGAATTTTGACAGACACCTTAATAACGATGAAGTAAAAGCTTTTAATACTTATCTAAACCGCAGATTAAATCATGAACCTTTACAATACATATTAGGCCATACGGAATTTTATGGCTTCGAGTTCATTGTGAATAAGAATGTGCTGATACCAAGGCCTGAAACCGAATTACTTGTAGAGATGATTTTTTCAGATATACAACAGTGTGGTAAAAAAAACATATCTGTTTTTGAAATTGGCTGCGGTTCGGGATGTATTTCAATTGCACTTGCACATCTTTTACAATCAGAAAGTATAACTTTTGATATTTTTGCTATTGATAGTTCCCAAAATGCGGTCGATCTTGCAGTTGAAAACAAAGCTCTTAATGGTTTTGCTAATAAAAAAATCGGGTTTTATAAAAAAGATGTATTTGAGATAAATAGTTTTAATAAAAGTTTTGATTACATTATTTCCAATCCGCCTTATATTTCACTTGATGAGTTGAAAATGCTCGATAAAGAAGTGCAGGATTTCGAGCCGCACAAAGCCCTGACTGATTTCGGAAACGGGCTTAAATTTTATGAGAAAATATTTTCCATCGCAGCGAAAGAAAATTTTTCGGGAAAGGTCTTTTGCGAAATTGGTTTCGGACAGAGAGAGAAGATTGAATATTTGTTAACCGGACATAATTTCAAAGACTACTCCTTTTACATGGATTACGGTAATATCGAAAGAATACTGGAAGTAATAAAATGATTTTAGTGATCCAACGTGTTAAAACAGCGGAAGTTATAATAGATAAAGAAGTATATAGTAAGATTGAGGAAGGTCTCTTAATTTTACTCGGAGTTTGCAAGGGAGATTCAATCGAGACGCCAAATTTCCTCGCAAAAAAGGTTGTAGAATTAAGAATATTTACTGACACAAATTATAAGATGAATTTAAGTGTAAAGGATATTGAAGGTGAGCTTCTAATCGTATCACAGTTTACGTTATGTTCCGACAAGGGAAAAAACGGTAACCGGCCCAGTTTTGTAAATGCTGAACTTCCGGATAGAGCAAATGAACTATATAAGGCTTTTATTTCTGAGACACAAAATATTTATGATTATAAAAAAATAAAATCCGGAGTTTTTGCTGCGAAGATGCAAATTAATCTTATTAATGACGGACCTGTTACAATAATTCTGGAAAAGTGATAAATGGATAAGAAGATTTATATTATAGGTCTGGGAAGAGTAGGTTCTGCTTTAGCTTTTGAGCTTAGTGAAAAAAAATATCAAATTAATTTTTTGACGGATAGAAATACAGAAAGGCTTAAAATAATATCGGATTTATTACATCCGTTCAATATTTCTGATACCATACAGCCTGAATATATTGAAGCATCAGACATTATTTTTATCTGCGTTCAGGATAGATATATACGTGAAGTAATAAAGACAATTTCAGAATTTACCCTGGATTTCTCGAAAAAATATTTTCTTCATACTTCGGGAGCAGAATCAACAGAGGTGTTTTCAGTGAATAGATTTAATATTGATTATCTGCTTTCGTTACATCCCATTCAAACTTTTAACAATGTAAGCCTGAAAGATAATCATTTGCTTGAAAATATTTATTTTGGAATTGAAGGAGGTGAGAAAGCCAGAATCCTCGCCGGGGAAATAGTAAACAAGTTAAATTCAAAAATTATTGATGTTCCTAAAGATAAAAAATACCTCTATCATTCCGCGTGTGTTATATCTTCTAATTTCCTGATTACTTTGTTGAATATTTCTTCGGAGGTGCTTGGAAGCATTGGAGTTGATAAAAATAAAACATTCGAAATATTTAAACCAATTATAGACAAGACGTTAGAAAATATTTCCAGAGACGGATTAGTTAATTCTCTAACAGGACCCTTTGAAAGGAATGATGTCGAAACAATTTCAAGACATTTAAATTCTTTAAATAAAG
>JBBSDT010000294.1:0-4547 GCA_038240405.1 Ignavibacteria bacterium | reverse complement strand
GATAATTCTGCAACCTGTTCTTGTGTCAAACCTTTTTCTTGTCTGGCTTGCTGAATAAGCACACCAAGTTTGAACGCTTCATATTCACTGTCAAACTTGTCTCTTTTTTTTGTGCCTTTAGCACCAACTTCTTTGTCAATAAATTCGCTAAGGCTTGTTAGGTTTTTTTTCTTCATAATATTCCTTTTTAATTTTTTCTGCTCTTTCAATTTCTTTTGTCGGTGTCTTTTGAGTTTTCTTTTGAAAACCTTGTCCAACTACTACAAGATTATTGTTGTCAAAGAAGCAGAAGATGCGAAAAATATCGTTACCAACTTGAACTCTAATTTCATAAAGGCCGTTTGTGTTTTCGAGATGTTTAAAATAAATTTCAGGAATTCGGTCAAGGTTTTCAACAATTTTAAGTGTCCAAAGGATTTTCTTTTGAACCTTCCATGTTTGTTCCTGATAAAAGTCTCTGAAATATTCTTTAAAGAAATAAAGTTCACGTTTGTTAGTCACCATGCGAAGATAAGGAAAGTAGTCCAATTAGACCACTACAAAGTTTTAGGGTTTGTCCAAATAGCATTACAGGCAACGTTTGTATTTATGTTATAAGACGCAACATACAAAAAACATAGCACTTATTTATCAACGATTTAGTGTTATACTTTTTATATTGTCGTTAGTACAATCGGAACTACGAAAAACTATAATATGTTCTTCTTTTACCACCTGATTTAATATTAATCAGTGAGAGAAAACAGCATAATTTAAACAAAATTTTTACCAATCTATCTCTCCGCCTTTATATAAATCATTTAAGGGGCTTGCTATATTAACTAATTGCTTTTTGCTCACGTGTAAGTAGCGTTTTGTCTCCATCGTTGTTTTGTGACCAACAATTTTCTTATTCCTCATAATTAATTATCAGCCCAAATATATCAATTGCTTCTTCATAAAACGCAGCAGAAGAATATTGTAGCAGTAAAAAACCACGGATTATGCTGAAAGTTATACGATGGCATAATTAAGATACCAAAAAAGTAGTTGGTCACAAGATCAACAACGGAGGGGAATTTTTGAAAGTTTATTTTTTACTTATTCTATAGATGTCGCCATCATCCGTTATTGCATACAACATGTTATTGGAATAAGTTACATCCCGGATACGGGTATCGATATCAGTAAGTAATCTTTCTTCGCCTATTACCTTATTATTCTTAATTACAATCCTGTCAAGATGCTGACCACTAAGTGCCCCGAGAAATAAATTATTTTTCCACTCAGGTATACCATTGCCTTTGTAAAAACACATTCCACATGGTGATATGGAAGGATCCCAATAATAAACAGGTTGTTCCATACCTGCTTTTTGCTGTATGCCACCGCCCATTTTTTCGCCGCTGTAATCAATGCCGTATGTTATAACAGGCCAGCCATAATTTTTACCGGGACGAATGAGGTTGATTTCATCGCCGCCACGGGGACCAAATTCGGCTTCCCATAACCCACCTGTTGCCGGGTTTATATCAAGACCGTCAGGATTACGGTGACCATAAGAATAAATGCCCGGCAAGGCGCCTGCGTTTTTAGGAAACAGGTTACCTACAGCAGGTTTGCCGTCAGTTGTTATTTTTACAATCTTACCGAGATATGAATTCAATTGTTGCGCCTGCACCCTGTTTTCCGGTTTGGATTTTTCACCAATGCTTACAAAAAGGTTTCCGTCTTTATCAAATACCAGCCGCGATCCGTATTGCAGATTGCCATCTGTAGCAGGCGTTGCACGAAATATTACAGTTACATTCTCTACCTTGCCTGCAGCCTCATTTAATTTTCCTTTAGCAAGCGTTGTTAAGCTGCCTTGCTGGTATTTCTCTGCATAACTCCAATAGATCATTTTGTTGCGGGCAAATTTTGGATCAAAAGCCACATCAAGCAAACCGCCCTGCCCTGCATACAACACTTTAGGAAACCCTGTTATTTTCTTAACCAGTTCACCATTAGCATCAAGTATCTCCATATAACCTGATTTTAAGGTTACCATCAGTCTGCCATCAGGCATGGCAACAATGGCAAACGGAGCACCCAGCTTATTTGCTATTTTTTCAACCTTGTAGGGTGTGGCTGTCTTTACAGCATTAATTCTTGTTTGGCCCTGGAAGGCAGGTTTGTAATTAGAGTTCGGAGCTTTCGTCTCAACCGATTGGGAAAAACATTTCGTGAAAAACATCAAAACAGCTAATAACAGGAAATAATTTTTTGAATTCATAGTGCCAGGTTATTTTAAAATTAATGACAGGCAAAACTTAAATAAGATAATGATCTCTATTTATATTTTAAGATTAGAATAAAAAAGAATTCGATCCCCGGGGTGCAGGTATCAACAGTATCTCTTAAACTAATCCCGTTTAAAACAAAGACCCCCTTGCCATTGTCGGTGTTCAAAAAGGTTATGTGCCTTAGCTCCACTCACAATTTCTTTGCCATAACTGGTACTTCCTGCCTTTTGCATTTTCTCCCACATCACATTCTTTCGCAAACAGCCCGTTAATTGTCGCATTTTACGGTGATTGTTTTAAATTTTGCAAATACATTTGTATCATCATTAAAAAATAAAATATTATGGCAAATACACAAATCACATCAAAAAAAATTACACCATTTCTTTGGTTTGATACCAATGCAGAAGATGCTGCAGAATTTTATACATCAGTTTTTAAAAATTCATCTATAGATGTGGTAACGCGTTATGGAGATACCGGGCCGATGCCCAAAGGAATGGCTATGACTGTTGGATTTACATTAGACGGGCAAGTGTTTACTGCGTTAAATGCCGGTCCTGTTTTTAAATTTAATGAGGCAATTTCTTTTGTAGTGCATTGCGATGACCAGGAAGAAGTTGACTATTACTGGAGCAAATTAACTGAAGGCGGCAATGAAGTAGAATGTGGCTGGCTGAAAGATAAGTTTGGCTTATCGTGGCAGATTGTGCCTAAGCGTTTTTTTGAACTGATAGATACAAAAGATGCTTCACAGCGAGACCGTGTTATGGGCGCCATGATGCAAATGAAAAAATTTAATATTAAAGCATTGGAAGATGCTGCAAAAAATTAAATAATTGTTTGCTGGCATGACACGGGCTTTGTATTTACACCTGATTCTTTCTTTGTTGGAGTTTTCACCAATAAACTAAGGTAAGAGGTCGTTGGTCACAAGAATAACCTTTAGATTTGCCTTCAATAATTGTATATAAAATTGCGGATTATGCTGAAAGTTATATGAAGGCATAATTAAAGATAACAAAGAAGTTGTTGGTCACAAGACCAACAACGGAGGGAAACGGCAAAACTTACAAAATATATTTTATCATTATCAGCAAACTTATATTTCCTGCTCATTTATAAATATAAGAAATGGCTCCGTAAAATAACAACCTTTATTCATTGGCACAGATACGCCAACGCCACTTTACCCTTGCTGCATATCTGCGCCAGTGGGGTGAATTCTTCAGTTCAACTTGTCAACCCTTTTAGTTTTCGTAAAAAGTAATGTGTTATAGCAATTGTCCAAACAGTCCAACCCAGGTAATAAAAACGCTGAATTAAACCTTCGTACTCATACCCAAACGGTTTTATAAATCTAAGTAAAATGAACATTGAAATAATAAAACTAATCAAACAAATATTACTTAATTCTGAAAACTCCTTATTTCGTTTCCATAATAAATATGCTAACAAGCAACCAAAAATTATTAGAAATGGTAATGGTCCTGTTAAACTATGAAACTCATTGCCTAAAGTAAATACTCCTGCCCAAATCATTGTTATTGGCATATTAAATGATAAAATTGCAGGAATAATGGAAAGATTAAACTTCTTTGAAGCTCTATAAAAGCCAATAGAAAATAGAATGCATAAAACTGCAAGAATTATTAATGTTGAAGAAGTAAAAATTTCGGATTTTGTTCCAATAGCTCCTAATTCACTAATCGTATCTTTAAATTGATTGTAGTTTCCGTGAATAGCTCCACTTAGAAATGTCATAAGCCAAAAAAGTATTGGTGCTGCAAAACCGAAGTACAAAAGCTTTTCTATACCAATCTTGTTCCTATTAAGATAATACAGAACAAAAATTATTATCAGCCCAAGTAATATTGGGATTACAATTTTTGTATTCATAAATACAGGATTAGCAAGGGTTGCTATTTGGATATAACAAGGTGTTTTTTGATTCAACAAAATTATAAAATTGTACTTGCCATTAGGTTTTACGTTAAATGATATTGAATCAATGTCTGTAGTAAAGGTTACTTTTTTTGTTTCATACAACCATTTACTTCCAATGGAGAATATGTCTGGCTTTTTTGAGGGGTCTAGTATCCATCCGCCTTTGGCAAAATAATCATCACCAACCCGTATGTCAACATTCGCTGATGTTGCGTTTATTGTTGGTAAATTATCTTGAGCGAAAATTCCCTGACTTACTAAGAGTAAGAGAAATAATAAGAATACTTTTTGCATTTGTTCTGTCTTTAGTTATTTCCCCCCATTGTTGGTCTTGTG
>JBBSDT010000293.1:0-4563 GCA_038240405.1 Ignavibacteria bacterium | reverse complement strand
TTAAAATTGTCTATAAAATGAAAATGAAATTAAGAATATTAACAATACTAACATTATTAACAAAAGAAAAGAAAAAAGTAGCAAAAAAGAAAAGAAAAGATTACTACTGCTACGGTAACATTTAATTATGAGGCAACTGGAGAGCAGGCGAGAGATGGCGAGGATGTCCAAAAACAATTTCATTATAATTGATAAAATTTTAAATTCAGAAGAAAACGTAACATAATAATGTGTTTCACCAAACAACCTTCGCTGAGAAATAATTAATTTGTTTGTTTTTAATAAAAATAATTTATACTTTTTTAAAGCTGGCTTAATGAATTAAAATATTTAACTAAACCGGCTCAGGTGGTTACAAAAAAAACATTAAAATTTTAAAGAAATTAAAATTATATGAAGAAATGAAATTCACAAAATTGATTACTTCGCGATGCCTTTAAATAAGATTTTTTTATACTGTGGGGAAAAGAATGAAAATGCGGTAGAAAGTCTTGGCCGACCGCAGGAAAGAAAATTTCAAACAGAATAATAAAACAAAAATAGGCAGAAAAGAAACAAAACCGATAAGAAATCAAATTTTACACAAAATAAAGAAACGAAAATGTGGTAGAATGTTCCGGAGAAGCACAATAAAGCAAATTTTATACTGACAAATCAAACGAAAATGCATTGCAAAGCCTTGAAGAAGTTGGGAAAAGTCAATTTTAAGGAAAGAAATCTCTTGTGAATCCCTCGCGAACTGCTTTTTAAGTGAGGCGAACTACTTTTCATCAGGCGCGAATTCAATTTCATACATCGCGAATTACTGAAAACCAATCGCGAAGTAAGCTCGATTCATATCGAACTGCTTTTTATACATCGCGAAGTGGATTTGATACGTCGCGAACTGCTTTTTATGAGTCGCGAACTCTTCAAAATGAAAATCTAAAAGCTGTTTGGTCATCGCGAACTACTGAAAATCAATCGCGAACTCTTCAAAATGAAAATCTAAAAGCTGTTTGGTCATCGCGAACTACTGAAAATCAATCGCGAACTCTTCAAAATATAAAAATCTAAAAGTTGTTTGGTCATCGCGAACTCTTGAAAATCAATCGCGAAGTAGATTTAATGCTAATTTATAAATTCTATTATATTATTAAATTTTTGGGCATATCCTGCGATCAAATCCCGTTGGTCCTTGCCGTTAATTATATACCTCGCTCTGACAAAATCATTTCCATTCTCATCGATGTAATCCGCAAGTTTGTGATTTGTAAATAGTCCATTTACCATTCCCAGCTCGCATACTCTCCAGGCGGTTTCGGGATCTTTTGCTAAATCCGGATTATTTACTAAATCTACTCCCAATAAATTTCCAAACTTTTCGTAGTTCCATTTCCAGGTTAATTGAACATATCCTCTCCCTATGTACGGGTAATATTTTTTGCCCTGCAGATAGCTTTGAGAACCCATTTCAGTAATTGGTCTGTAAGTATCCGCAGTTTCGTGTTTAATAGTAGCAAGTATATAAGCATACTCACCGGCTAAATCCAACAATTGTGATTCATTCATTTTATCCAGGATAAAATTTATGTTATCTGTTTTTTCCTGATTGATCGGACGGAATGGAAATCCCGACCAAAATTTTTCTTTATCTATCATAATTTTTTTATGTTTATTTTGTTATTAAATTATTTGTATTTAAAAATTTCACTTTTGTAAACGTAAAATTCAGATTTATTTTTAACCGGGCGATAGCTGGCACACACTGTTCTGGATTGGAGTAAAGCAGAATCCGATTTCCTCACTAATCGTAAAATAAGATAGTTAAGTTTTTCATTACATTTCTCATTTTTAAGTTATAGTAAAATAACAAATTTAAAAACTATTATTTCTAACTAAATAAATTTCTCAAAGCGAGGAATTACAATCCTTACCAACCTCATTTATTTATATTTATTTCAAAAATTAGATTATGTAATTTTGTTTAATTAAAAGTAAACTATAAAATGACTGAAAATATTAATCAATCCCCAAAAGGCTTAAAACTATGGCTCATGGCTGCGCGGGCATATTCTTTTCCCGCCTCCATTATACCAGTGTTGTTCGGATCTGTGCTTGCTGTACTGCTTAATCCCGGCCTGAAATTTAATTTCATTAATTTTTTTGTGTGCATGATCGGCTGTATTCTTGTTCATGTCGGAACAAATCTTATAAACGACATATTTGATTATGAGAAAGGCATAGATAAGGAAGATAAGGATCTCGGCATTCCTCACGGAGGTTCGATGGTGCTTTCGATGGGTCTGCTGAATTTAAAACAAATGAAAATGGGAGCCACCATATCACTGCTGCTGGCAGCTCTCACTGGAGTTTATCTTTATACCCAGGCAGGAATATGGATTTTATATCTGAGCCTGTTCGGACTGCTCTCGGCAATTTTTTATACAGCAAAACCAATTGCGCTAAAATATAAAGCCTTAGGAGACATACAGGTCATAATATCATTCGGGCTTGGCATGACTCTCGGAGCGTATATAGTTCAGACAAGGCAGTTTTCTTACCTGCCTTTGCTGTTCTCCATTCCGCTGGGATTGCTTATTGACGCAATTCTTCATTCAAATAATATCCGCGACATTAACTTTGACGGAAAGTTCGGCGTGAAAACCCTGCCGATCCTGATCGGGGAAAAGCTTTCTATAAAGGTGTATTATTTTTTAATACTCGGGGCTTATTTGTCTGTAATTATTTTTGCTGCATTGAAGCTACTGCCATGGTTCGCTTTGCTGTCTCTAATTACATTACCGCTTGCACTTAAGCTTGTAAAAATGTCGGACGGATTTCCTAAAGAGGCACATGCAAGATTCGAGTACGGTACAAAGCATATTATGATGACGGCTCAGTTGAATATGATGTTCGGGCTGACGCTGGTGCTGGGGCTTTTGATCTGGACATTGATTCACTGATTGAGATCGAGCTATTATCAATTATCAATGTTCAATCCTTTAATCCTTGTTCAAGTTTTTGCTGATTGGATCCCCGCCTAAAGATTGCGGGGATGACATATCGTAGAGAGAAACGTGGGTTTTATTCGAAGATCTCTCTATAGATTTTCCAGTCGCCGTTTGTTTCCGCCCCTCTAAAGAGTCGCAAAGTCTTTAATCCCTTCTCCTGAAATTTGTCCGATTGGTAATCTTCATTGACCTGCACCTTGCGGTCATTCCCGGAAGTAGAGGAATCCGATATGATCTTGAAATCTGAAAACTTTATTTTAATGTCTTTGTAATTTTTAAAAGTGTAATCGATTCTTTTCAGTTTTTCTTTATAATCAATTTTCTTTCCGTCCTTTCCGTAATATTCATAATCTTCCGTTAAAAAGCTTTTATATTTTTCGAGGTTTTCGTCCTCCCATGCACCTTTCCAGTTATTAACTGTATTTTTTATCTTATATTCATCCGAGGCAAAATATTCGTTGAGCTTTGTAACCGTCAGATAAAACAGAATCCCAACCGATGCGAGAATAACTACAAAACTTCCGACGGTAACCCAGAACCTTTTCCTGGTAATGCCGATTTTGTCCCGGTATCTTTTCTTATATTCTTTTTCAAATTCTGTTTTAGCTTCATCAAATTTATTTTCTTTAATATTATATCCGCAAAATTTACAATAAGTCGAACCTTCCTCAACACCGGATTTACAATTCGGGCATTCGACAAGATGTGTGACAGGAAGCTTAACTAATGATTGTCTGATGGAGACAACCGTTTCATTTCCTATATCCTGAGACGGAATACTGACCTTTTTTTCGGTTTGCGGATTATTGACACAGCCATACGTGGTGCATCCGCCGTTTTCTTCCCAGCATTCTTTGTGATGAGGAGTACCACAGTTGGAGCACACAATAAAGTCGGCGCCGGCTTTTAATTTAGACTGGCAGTAAGGGCAGGTTTTATTTTCTATGAAGCCATATTTTATCCGGGAATTATCCAAGTAAAAAATCTAATTAAATGTTTCAACATTATCAAACTCTAACTGAACTTCATCTTCATCTTTTCTTAATACCAGAATATCATTGATGGGAATTTTAAGGTCAGTTAATTTTTTGTCTTTGTATTTCTTTCCTAGTTCCGAATCAGGCGTAATACTATGAAATGTATTCAGCTTCAGAAGGTTACCGTCTTCGAGCTTTACATCTTTTACGGACAGCAGGTTTAGATTTCCGTAAAAATCTTTCACTTCTTTTTTGCTTTCATCAACAGATTCATAAACTACTTCATTATTAAATTCTACTTGGAATTTGCCGGTTTTAAAATAATTATTTCCGAATTCAAATATATCCCGCAGCCTGACTTCGTTAAACTTCTTATTCATTTTCTGAATATTTTCAAAAGTATAATGTGAAGGACAGTTTTCATTTTTCTGATATTCAACAAGGTATGAATCGTTATTGGCGCCATTAAAAATAAATCCTTTACCGTTCAGAAATATCAGATCGTTTCTTTTATGCAGATACTTTATTGCCTCCTGTACTTCAACTCCTGCTATTATTGATGCAATTGTTGGTGTTGTCGGAATTTTTCCCTC
>JBBSDT010000292.1:0-4566 GCA_038240405.1 Ignavibacteria bacterium | reverse complement strand
ATTGATACAAAATCAAAGAACAAAATTAAAAATGAATTAAAATCTTTATTAAACAAAGCTGCCTGATTTCAGGCGGTCAACTTGAGTTAGATTAAGTATCGCAAAATATCTAATATATAAACAATTTAAAATTGTTTTTGTGGTTCTGATTAATTTTTTAAGTTTTTTAAGGAAAATAAAAGAAACGCTCTAGATTGCTATAGAGCGTTTCATTTGTAGAACAAGTTTAATTGTTGTTGAAATAACAATTAAATATATTTTTAAATCTTAAATCTTTATTTGATTAACGCCATTCGTTTTGTCTGAACAAAATTACCTGTTTCTAATTTGTAAAAATAAATACCACTTGAAAGATTATATCCGTCAAAATTTATCTGATAACTTCCCGCCTGCCTGAATTCATTCACAAGAACCTTTACTTCTTTTCCTAAGATGTCGTAAATTTTTATTGTCACTATACCGTCATTTTGAATATCGTAAGATATCGTAGTTGTTGGATTAAAAGGGTTTGGATAGTTTTGTGAAAGATTATATTTTATTGGATTATTCACATTATTATCTTTTTCTAACTCATTTCTGATGCTTTTTGTAGTTAGCAGCAGATCACCAACTCTGTTTTTTTCTAATTCTTCAGAAGATAAGTTTCTAAGTGAAAGCAAATTACTTTTTGCTTTGTCTTCTTTAAATTTATCAAGATCAGTCGATCTTTTTATTTTTTCGATTGCAACTTCACTGATTTTACTTTCTTTATTTATTTGTTTTCCTATTCTCTTTTTTCTTTCGATTGAAGTTTTTTCGAATGATATTTTCATTTTAACCATAGCCGATCATTGCTGACAAGCTCATCAAATCTGTTTGTTTCCTTAATTTCTTTCAGAGTTAGAATCTCTTCATCTGTTAATTTAATATTACCAGAATACACCTCCCTTTCGCTTCCACCACCTCCGGAATTTATTAATGCCTGTATTTCGGAATAGTTCCAGGAAGCAACCAGTCTTATATTTGGATCAGGATAATACAGCGCTATAAATTCGTATCCATTCATTGCATCATCATAATGTCCCATATTTCCTTCACACATCAAAATAATATATCGTATGCTATCTCAACAAAACCTTGTTTATAATCATTTAAGGCAATTTTATCATCAAGATAGAACTTGAGATTTCCGTACAATGTATTTCTTACACTTTGTAACTTACCTGTATCAAGATAAAGATATGAACTGTACAAACTATATAAAGCATGCGGTATATTTTCATAGTCCTTGTAATTATCTATTAAATATTTGTATGTTGTAATGGCATCATTATACATCGAAGCATCTAAGTATTGTGAACCCTGCTCATACAAAATGTCTTCTACTGAAGGAGAACTACCGTATTATTTGCGCTTAACATTATAGAATCATGAATGCCATTTCCTAAGCTATCCACTTCCCATCCGTTTGGATCAATTTCTGTACTGCAATTTATTGTAGTATTATCAGTCACTGTCGGAATAGGACTTGTTGAATAATTTTTCCTTAAATATATTTTCGCAATTCCACCCGGATACCAGCAATTATTTCTGGAATTATAAGTATTGACATTAGTATCAATCCAGCCATAAATATGATATGAACTTTGAGCCGAATCGATCAGATCAAATCGATTTTGTCCCCAATCAGTATTAATATTTGACGTAGTAACCAGCTGTATGTTGTCGTAACGATTACTTGACAATCTGTTTTTGCCTCCAGTCCAAACTAATTGACTGCCTGAAATGGAAGGACCAAGATTAGGAGAACAGTAACCAATCATGTGAAGCGATAGGTCCCCTGCACCAATTACATTATTGTACAAATTCGGGGAACTGTTCACTAAATGAATGCCCAAGGGGATATTTAAGTTATTTATTGTATTATCTCTGGTTGTTCCGCAGATTTTCATCCCCAAAATCCCAATATTAGATACCGAAGTAATCGTATTGCCTCTGATATAATAAGGCAAATAATCCGAAATATAATTTGCAAGAATCATTGATGCTGAGCCATTGGTAAATGTGTTGTGGATAATATTTAAACTGTAAGGAGTAATAGTTCCCTCATCCTCAGCTGCAGCTTCAATTTGCCCGCTTGTGGAACTATTTTTAAGAAATATGCCGGTGTAAAATGGCGAGGCACTTTCAGAAGCAACCGCCATATTGAATGTATTATCTTTAATAAGAATGCTATAATTATTTTCTCCATATATTCCTTTTTAGTCTCCTCCGGTTGGAACATTAAAAATATTATTTACAATAACTTTGTTGGTAAATATGAACTTGCGGAATTATTTTTTATAGTAAGTGATGTCTTTGCATTACTGAAAACACAATTACTAATAGAATCAACTCCCGAGCTTGAAAGTAATATTCCATTCCACAGTTTTGTTGGATCAAGTGAGGAAAACTCTGCACCGTTTGCAATGAGCGAAGCTGAACTATCGAATAAAATTTTAGCGCCCACTCCCATTTTAATTTTGAACCTGGTTTCATAATCAAATCAGTTCTATTCCCAACAAAATTTAGAGTAGTGCTATCAGGAATTTCCCAGACGGCATTTGAATCTAGAATGAATTGAGTGCTATCTTTGACTAAATAATCTGCCAAAGAATTACATTGGATGTGATGAATTGGACCGCCTACATAAATGATACGTCCATTACCTCGTATTGATGCTCCAAGATTACAGAATTGCCCTCCCTGCTCTACAAGTATTTCTGCTTCATTGCCAAGGTATAACTTACTGTTGTTGGCAAGCTTAAGCAGGTTTTTGTTTCTGACAACAATTTGCGAAAGAGGATTCAAAATTAGCCTTCCGTTATTTTCAACATTCATTTCAAAATAAGTCCCAGAATTAGTTGAAACCACCGCTGCAAAATCTAATACCTTTTCATTATCTATTTTTAAAAAAACTCGCGGATCGATCGTAACAATTGTAGGAAAATCTTTCATTTGAGAATAAGTAGGAGTTGAGACATTTTTTTGAATTGTTAAATTTAAAGTCAGATTACCGCCTTGAATATCTTCAAAAATTTGATTTTCATTTGGTACTCCAATTAATATATCACAATCCCTTCTTGAATCCTGTGGAAAAATTGTATAATTATTATTGAGATGTATTATAAGTGAAATTTCCTAAATCTTTTGTTCTTGAACCTCCTTCATATTGATTCCAACATACCAAAGTTCTGTTAACATCAGAGGCATCAATATATCTTTCCGTTGACCCTGTCCAGTTAAACGTTATTTGATGAGTATAAAGGGCATTAAAATAAAAATTAATATCTGGGCCAAGAGATTGTCCATAACCGGAATCATATTCTAGAGTTAGTGAATCTATAATATTATATAATTCTTCATCCGTATAGAATTTTATTTTATATTTTCCAAACCCAATCGAACCATAATTTTCTTCATTATCGGTTAAATCAAACTGTAATCCTTTCTGGGTGTGCCCAGGTAGGTAAAGGATTGTTTTCTTAATTCTTGTTGTATCCGGAAGGTTTCTCAATAGATATACTCCATTATTATAATCAAATCTTAAATTAGAACTTTGAGCGAAATAACGATGTTCAGATTTCACTGAATAATTTTTATTACCATCGAACACTAAGCTAATTGGATAACATGTGATATAAATTGGAATAGATATTCGATTTGTGAATATAACTTCTCCCGGAACTGGAACATTAGAAATTGCAATTTGAGTGGTAGAAATAAAAAATAAGAGAATCAAAAGTTTTTTTGTTAGTTGTTTCATTTGTTTTTCCTTCAATTAGAATTTATAAAAAATATTTATTGAATGTAAAGCATCTTTTTCGTTTCGATAATATTATTATCTTTAATTAAACTGTAAAAATAAATTCCCGAGGAGAGATCATTTCCATTAAACATTATTTCACTTGAAGAATTTCGATGTATATCATACGATGCAATTGTCTTACCCAATACATCATAAATCTTTATTTTAAAAATATGAGTGCTATTATAAGGAATTTTGTATTTTATTCTAGTTACCGGATTGAATGGATTCGGATAATTTTGAAATAATTCGTAGTTCTCAATAACCAAATTAGATTCTTGCTTGATCCCAATTGGCGCTGCAAATAAAGTGCTATCAGACCTGACTGCAAAAATATCTCTGCCTTGAATTAAGTGAGTATCAACAGTTCCTGAAAAAACAATATCACTATTGGGGAGAGACAGAATTGAAAAAAAAAGAGAATAATCTGTTACATAAAATATATTTCTGTGAAGGACATTGCCCAATGAGTCTATTATATAGACCCCGGCACTTCGTCTGTCCAATGTATCGGTATCACAGGCAATTACATATTTATTGTTATTTATTATTTTCATATCCTTTAAATCTTCCCGGTTGTTATAAAGAATATCTTTTTTGAAAGTTATATCTCCGCTTAGGTTCGTTCTCATTATAAAAGAATTTATAAAAACATAAGGCGAGTCAATTATCGTTCCCGCAATCAGATATTCATTATTATATGCATATATTTTCTTAAAATCTGCAAAAAGATTATATTT
>JBBSDT010000291.1:0-4608 GCA_038240405.1 Ignavibacteria bacterium | reverse complement strand
TAGCAACAGTTAAAGGCAGGTTATTGAGAAAAAATGGTGACCCGATTGGAAATGCAATCATCGTTATTGATATGGATTATCAGGCCGCAGTTACCGATAGTGAGGGTAATTTTGAGTTTAAATTACCGGAGGGAAGCTATTCTATAAGTGCATATTATAAAGGAATTTCAAAGGAAGATTTAAGTCAACTAAATCTAAGAAAAGGCCAGTTAAAAATAATAACACTGTATAATGATAAAGCGATGAATGAATTCACATCAATACAACAAGGCAGGAATGGTGTTGTTACTGATGAGACAGAAATGCGCGGCGGAAAGGATTCCCCGAAATTTATGTCAGAAAAAAAAGAATCTGTTTTTATGAAGTTTGATAAAGTTTCTGCTCCTACAACTTCCGACAAAGATCTTGTGCAGCCCGATATCCGTTCGGATTTTAAAGATGCAATTTACTGGTCTCCATATATAAAGACTGATGCAAATGGTTATGCAGTTGTACAAGTAAAATACCCGGATAATCTCACTACATGGAGGATAACTTCGAGAGTAATTACAAAAGATACAAAGGTTGGTGAGGTGACTTCGAAAGTAATTACAAAAAAAGATTTATTGGTAAGAATGGAAACACCAAGATTTTTGCAGGAAAAGGATGAAGTAACAATTTCTACCATCATTCATAACTATCTTGATAAAGAAAAAGAAACAAAAATTAAATTCACAGCAGAGAATGTATTGCTGGAAGAAGAAAGTAACGAAAAAACTATTCGTATTGCTCAGGGTACCGATGTAAGATTGGATTGGAAAATAAAAGTTACACAGCCGGTTGGTGAAGCAAAGTTTTATGCCGAAGCGTTAACTAACGAAGAGTCGGATGCAGTTGAAGTGAATGTTCCGCTGCAGCCTAAAGGTTTGCAGGTAATTGAAAATACTATTGCCGACTTCTCCGATATATCTAAAACTGAAACTAAATTTGTAACCGTTCCCGGAAGAACTGATTTGAGAAGCGCCTCCATGAAATTTACTGTTGACCCTTCCCTTGCTGCTACCATTCTTTCGGCACTTGATGAATTGATTGGTTATCCGTACGGTTGTGTTGAACAAACAATGAGCAGGTTTCTTCCAACCATTATAGTGGCGAATGCACTTATAAAATTAAATGCTCCTATTAGTGAAGCCACCAAAAAAGACCTGCCTTTAATGGTCAATAAGGGACTGCAACGGTTATATGGATTTCAGCATTCCGACGGAGGCTGGGGGTGGTGGGAAAATGACGAAACAAATCCTTTTATGACAGCTTATGTTATTTACGGTTTAGCCCTTGCTCACCAGGCAAATTATGAAATTAAAGATGGGATTTTGAATAAAGGAATTGCATCTATCAAAGAACAGCTGAAAAATACAAACATTGATCCGACTACAAGAGCTTATATTCTTTATTCTCTGGCAACCGCTGAAGAAAAGAATGAAGATTTCTTTAAAAAGGAGATAGATAAAATTATCTCTGCTGATATGAACGATTATTCCAGAAGTTTGATTGCTTTGACGTGGAAATTAATTGGAAACAATAAGAAATCACAGGAAGTGTTACTCTCTCTTGAAAAAAACGCAAAACAGACGGGAGAGGGAGCTGCTTACTGGGAAGGCAAGCAATGGCACTATCAATGGCAGGAAGATAAGGTCCAAACTTCAGCAATGGCTCTAAAAGCTATTGTTAATATAAATGACAAATCAGAATTGAAAGACAAAGTATTAAGATGGCTTATAATGCAGAGGCAGGGAACTGCATGGAGAAATACACAGGAAACCGCAATAATTATTTATGCAATGGTAGATTATCTAAAAACTTCAAATGAACTCTCTCCGGATTATTCCGTTAAGATATTTATAAACGGGAAAAATGTATTTGAAAAACAAATGTCAGCAGAAGACGTTTATATAAAGAGCACTGAGGTAAAAATTAAATATGAGGATTTACATTCCGGTCAGAATGAAATAAAAATTGAAAAAAATGGAGTCGGAAAAGTTTATTTTTCTTCCAACCTGTCATATTTTAATTCCATTGACAATATTCCGGCAGATGAAGAGGGTTTCAGAATAGAAAGGGAATATTTCAGGATCGAGAAATACAATTCGTACTCAGGGAATAATATTTCATATAGAAAAAAATATTTTGATGGCAATGTAAAGTCAGGTGATGAAATTCTGGTAAAGCTCAGAGTATATTCTAAAAGCAGCGATTATCAATATTTTATGCTTGAAGACCCTTTACCTTCGGGGGTAGAAGTTATTAAGGATGATTGGGCGTATAATATTGAAGATGAAAGAAATTATGCAGGTTCTGAATATTACAGCTGGAGATGGTGGTATGCCGACAAAGAAGTCAGGGATAACCGTGTTACATTTTTTGCAACTTATCTGGGGAAAGGAGAATATGAATTTTCATATATTATGCAGGCACAGACTCCCGGAGAATATATTGTCAATCCTGCTAAAGGAAGCTTGATGTATTATCCCGAAGTTAATGGAAATACCACAGATTTAAAATTGAAAATATCTGAATAACTTATTTCTGTCAACAACGTAAGAATATGAACTGAACCTTTTTTAGAGTTAATTTAGTTATTATTATAAATACTATTACTTTAATGCTAAAAATATCAATACCGAAAGTAAAACAAATTGCCTGAATTAATCTATATTGCATAGAAAGAAGAAATTTTTTTTATTAAATTATAAAGTTATCAACCGACCATTAAACCAAAAATTAAAACTAAAAAGAAAGGAAAGTAAAGAAATGTTCAGAAAAAATTTCATCGCAATGATGATTCTCTTAGTAGCTTTAGTGGCTATTAATTCAAATGCATTTGCACAAATGAAACCGGGAGACAGAGCCGGTGCTGCAGCAGATATGCTTTACAGAAAGCTTCATCTTACCAATGATCAGTATATGAAAGTGTATCCTGCTTTTTTAGACTATTACACAAAGAATTCATCAGGAAAAAGTGATGCGAATTGGGAAACTGTTAAAAATTCTATGTCATCAACTCTGACCAAAGACCAGATGGCTGAATATACCACAATGAATTTTAATCCTATGTCGACAAGCTCAATGATGAAAAGACATCATAAAAGAATGATGAAATCTACAGACAACACTACAAAGGATATGAGCAAAGACAACACAAAGAAAATGGATGATACCAAGAAAGATGGAACAAAGAAAATGGATGATACTAAGAAGGATGCAACTAAGAAAATGGATGATACTAAGAAAGATATGAATAAAAAAACGGATAAGAAATAAGAGATATTTAAAAATAGGATTCTAAAAAAGGCGGGTTTTATGTCCGCCTTTTTTACATCTTCTCCGGTGAACTTACCCCAATTATGGCAAAACCATTTCTAAAAACCTGTTGCGTGGCAATACAGATCATTAATCTCAAAACTGACAAGGATTTATTCTCTATATCAATAACTCTGTTATTATGATAAAACCTGTGAAAGCTTTCAGCCAATTCATTAAGGAAGGTAATTATTTTGTGAGGCTCATATGACGAAGCGGCACTCAAAACCTCTTCAGTGAATCCAGACAGTTTTTTCAGAAGTTTTATCTCCACTTCGGTCCTTATTAAATCAAGATTGAGCTCCTTCATATTAACATCATTATATTCCGGCAAATGGTCTTTGGCATTTCTTAATATGCCGCAAATACGAGCATGTGCGTATTGTAAATAATACATTGGATTTTTTTCCGATTGTTCTTTTGCGAGTTCAATATCAAAATCAAGATGGGTATTAACTCCCCTCATGATAAAGAAAAACTGTGAAGCATCGACGCCTATATCTTTTATTAGCTCATCCAGGTAATATGAATTATCACTTCTCTTACTCATCTTTACTGTTTCCTCACCCTGCTTAAATGTTACCATCTGATGAATAATTACCTTAATTTTATCTGAATCATAACCAAGAGATTTGACCCCGTAAAGAACTTCTTTGTAAGTATCGCCATGATCAGATCCAAAAATGTCAAGTACCAGGTCATACCCTCTTTTGAGTTTATTAATATGATAAGCAATATCTGGCAGACGATAGGTTGGTTCTCCTGTAGACTTTACAATAACTTTATCTTTTTGAAAACCGGCATCGGCATCCATCTTTAACCAGACTGCCCCGTCTTCCTCGTACGAGAGTGATTTGTTTTTAAATTCATTCAATACATTTTCAATCTCCTGCTTATCATACAACGAAGTTTCATTGAAAAAAACATCATGGTTTATTCCGAGAATCGTTAAAGTATTTCTTATTATCTTAAAATTATACTCTTCACCGGCTTTTTTAAAAAAATTCAGGTCTTCAGAATTCTGAAGAGATTCCTTTTTTTCTTTGTAAATTTCTCTTGCTATTTCGTTTACATATTGTCCCACATATCCATCTTCAGGAAAAGGATATTCCGGATTTATCCGCTGCATGTATCTCGCATATACTGACTTTGCCAGGATATTCATTTGATTGCCGGCATCATTGTAATAATATTCTCTCGTGACTATATACCCTGTCCATTCCAGTAAATTAGCAATGGCTTTACAGAGAGAAATCCCTCTGCCGTGCC
>JBBSDT010000290.1:0-4610 GCA_038240405.1 Ignavibacteria bacterium | reverse complement strand
TTGGATTAAACGGAATTCAGCACATTGACTTTAATGACACTGTAAAAAAATTTGCTGCATTAGGTTTAAAAATCTAAACAGGTCCGAAAAATAAATATTTTGAAACTACTTTAAATATTTCCCGGTAACTTCTTTAAATTCAGAGTAGTCCGTCTTTCCAATGAAAGTTTTTTGGAGCTTTCCTTTCTTATCAAAGATAAAGCTTCCGGGAATACCTCCGTTCCACCCCTTATCCATGTAGTTAATGAGATCTTCATCGCTGCTGAAGCCGTTGTAGTAAGTTACAAAATCAACTCCCATTTTCTTAAGAAATTTTTGGGTCTGTGTCGCCAGGTCATCTCCGAAATCAAGTGAAACAAATACCAGCTTAAACTCCTTGTCTTTATATTCTTTGTTCAGCTTTATCAGGTCAGGAAATTCCTCCGTGCATGGCTTGCACCATGACGCCCAGTAATTAAACAATACAACTTTGCCTTTATTCGCCAGCCGTATGCTATCCAAAACTTTTTTATTTGCCGGAAAAATCTCCTGGGAAAACGAATTCTTTAGTGAGATTACTAAAAAAAATAAGATTAAATATTTTATCATTAATAGATTTGTATTACAGAATAAAAAATGAATTTAGATGTAATAATAGAGACACCAAAGAAAATTACAGTTAAAAATTATCTCTTTATTGAACAGCCAAATGCTTTAGTCTCCTTTAATGTAATTTCTTTACCCGATAGAATTTCATTTAAAGCGTTTGCTAAATCATGTGTGGTTACTTTATCAGATTCTTTATTGTCATCAATCCTGCCGTGATATATTAGAGTCATGGTATTATTGTCAATAACAAAAACCTCAGGTGTTCTTTCGGCGGCGAACTGGTCTGCCACTGCGTTATTATTGTCCTTTAGCATGGGAAAATTTAGTTTCTTTCCGGCTGCGTGATTCATTACTTCGTCTGTAGGTTCAGTATTATTGGAGTTGATTCCCCAAAATGCTATGCCCTTTGAGCCAAATTCAGTAACAAGATCTTTAGCTCTTTCATTGTATGCCTGTGCAAACGGGCAATGTGTTGACCAGAACATGATTACCGTGGCCTTTGCTCCGGAATTGCTTAAGGTGTAAGTCGCTCCGTCATAATTATTTATTGTAAAGTCAGATACTTTGTCTCCGATTTTATAACCCTCGGATGTATTTGTCGCAAAAGAGGAACAAATAAATGAAAAGATAACCAGCAGTGAAAAGAAAGCTTTTGAAACCATTTTTAAATCTCCTGTTTTTAAGTTTTAAGTTATTATTTATACTATGAAATACGTAATAAATATAAAAAGTTTCTTCAAACAATGATAACCAATACGATTTGCAGAAAGAGTATATTAGTTTAACTTGTTATCAGTAAAAAAATAATTCGAACCACCCTCTGCTTACCGGGTTGTCTCAAAACTGTCTTTCGGTGCCTCTCCTTCCCCAAGCCCCGGCTTGGGAAGGTTTAGTCTCGTCGTCCTCGCTGAGTCTCCCTTACTATAAATTTTGAATTAATATTGTATGACCTGAGGGGACTCAGCGAGAATACTCCGTCGCAATTATGCTCGCTAATTCCCCCCATAATCTTTTGATATTGCAAGATTAGAATTTGCGGGAGACTCAGCTTAGACTACGGAATAATTCATTAATAAATTTTTAATACTTGAAAAAGAATATCAAAACTAATTTACCCTGTTGAACGAAAAAAACATTTCTATTTAGTATTACATCGTTTAAATTGCACACAATCCCAAATAAACCTCAAAGATATTAAATGACTTTAATAGACTGGATAATAATTGTTCTCTATTTCATCATTTCTCTTGCCATCGGATTATATTATTCAAAAAAAGCAAGCGGTTCTACGGAAAATTTTTTCCTTTCGGGAAGAAAGTTAAGCTGGTGGCTTGCTGGAATTTCGATGGTAGCTACTACATTTGCTGCAGATACTCCTCTTGCAGTAACTGAACTTGTCGGTCAGAACGGTATAGCAGGAAACTGGCTCTGGTGGAATATGCTTATCGGAGGGATGCTTACAGTATTTTTCTTTTCAAGGTTATGGAGACGGGCGGAAATTTTGACCGATGTTGAATTCATAGAGTTCAGATATTCAGGAAGACCTGCCGCAGTACTCAGAGGATTTAAGGCATTATACATGGGTATATTTATGAATACGATAATTATGGGATGGGTAAATCTTGCAATGATAAAAATCCTCATAGGAATGTTTCCGGAATATGTAAATTCATCCAATGCGATATTTTATGTCGGAGGTTGTTTATTACTTACTGCAATTTACTCCGCAATATCCGGATTATGGGGAGTTGTTGTTACGGATGCATTTCAGTTTGTTCTTGCAATGTTAGGATGTATAATTTTAGCTATTATAGTTGTTAATTTGCCTCAAATCGGGGGTATAAGGGGCTTACAGCAGAAGTTGCCAGAATGGGCAATGAGATTTACTCCTGAAATAACTTCTGACACTTCAGGATCTTCCATAGGCGGAATATTTGCCTTAACTATTTCTTCCTTTCTCGCATTCATCGCAATTCAGTGGTGGGCTTCATGGTATCCCGGAGCGGAACCGGGCGGGGGAGGATATGTAGCACAAAGAATGATGAGCGCAAAGGATGAAAAGAATTCTCTGTTTGCTACCTTATTTTTTCAGATTGCTCATTACTGCATAAGACCGTGGCCATGGATACTTGTTGGATTAAGCGCATTAATAATCTATCCGGATCTTTCTCATGATGACAAAGGACTGGGCTTTGTAAAGGCAATGAATGATTTCCTTCCTCCCGGATTAAAAGGATTATTGTTAGCTGCATTCCTCGCAGCCTATATGTCTACTATATCTACTCACCTTAATTGGGGAACATCTTATTTTATTAACGATTTTTATAAAAGATTCATCGTTAAAGACAGGTCGGAAAGATATTATGTTACAATTTCGAAAATTATGACAATAGTATTTATGTTTCTTTCGGTTATTGTTACAACACAAATGACAACGATTTCGGGAGTATGGAGCTTTGTAATTGAGTGCGGAGCAGGACTTGGACTGGTTTTAATATTAAGATGGTTTTGGTGGAGAGTTAATGCTATCAGCGAAATGGTTGCTACTATAGTTCCTTTCATTGTCTACGGAGTTCTATATTTTGGAAAGTTTGATATAAAATTTCCAAATACACTTTACGTTATAGTACCCTGTACTACCATAGCATGGTTGATAACTGCCTTTATAACTAAATCCACATCAGAAGAGAAGCTCGAATCCTTTTACAGAAGGGTACATCCCGGAGGTATCGGATGGAAAAGAATTTCGGATAAGCTTACCGACGTTAAATCAGATACAGGATATTATCTTCTGTTTATAAACTGGGCTGCGGGAATAGTTCTTGTCTACTCTTTTCTGTTTGGAATTGGAAAAATAATATTCGGGCAATATATTTCCGGATTTATTTTTCTCCTGTTTGGTGTTCTATCCGGGCTTTTGATTAAGCGGAATTTCACTAAAACCGGATGGGGATAATATTCATTAATACAAAACAAATAAATGTTATGCTGAAAGTTGGAGATAAGGCGCCAAATTTTAATCTTATAAGCGATGAAGGTAAAAAAATCAGCTTGAAAGATTTAAATGGCAAAAAGGTAATTCTTTTTTTCTACCCTAAGGATGACACTTCAGGATGTACTAAAGAAGCGTGTAGCTTTAGAGATAACATTAAAGTGATAGAAAAGAAAAAAGCAGTGGTAATAGGTGTCAGCAAAGATAACACAGCTTCACATCAGAAATTTAAAAAAAAGTATGATCTGAATTTCACTTTGTTGTCGGATGAAAGTCTGGATATGCTAAAAGAATACGAAGTCTGGAAGGAAAAAAGCATGTACGGGAAAAAATACATGGGAGTTGAAAGAACAACTTATGTAATTGATGAGAAAGGCATAATCAAACAGATTTTTAATAAAGTAAATGTTGAAGGTCACACCGAAGAAGTTTTAGAAAAGCTGTAACAAATTTCATAAATTAAACATTTTAAAATGAACAAATATATTATTGAGTTTATCGGCACTTTCTTTCTTGTACTTACAATTGGCCTTTCAGGAAATCCAATCGCAATTGGATTTGTTCTTGCTGCTATGGTTTATATGGGAGGCCATATCTCGGGAGCAAATTATAATCCTGCAGTAAGTCTCGGAATATTTATGAGAAAGAAACTATCAGCGGGTGACTTAATTATATACTGGGTATGTCAGATTGCCGGGGCAATTGCAGCCGCAGCAATTTATAAAATTTTAATGGGAAAAACATTCGCTCCGGCTCCCGCCGAAGGCGTTAGCTTTTTAAATGCAGCTCTGGTGGAATTTATTTATACATTTGCATTAGTATCCGTAGTACTAAACGTTGCTACTACAAAAAAGAATGAAGGAAATTCATACTTTGGTCTTGCAATCGGAATAACTGTCATGGCGGCTGCATTTTCAGCAGGACCAATTTCAGGAGGCGCATTTAATCCTGCTGTCGCTATAGGACCGATCATTGTTGACGTAATAAACGGGGGTAGCTCTATGAAAAATATTTTAATATACATTATCGG
>JBBSDT010000289.1:0-4614 GCA_038240405.1 Ignavibacteria bacterium | reverse complement strand
TTAAAATTGTCTATAAAATGAAAATGAAATTAAGAATATTAACAATACTAACATTATTAACAAAAGAAAAGAAAAAAGTAGCAAAAAAGAAAAGAAAAGATTACTACTGCTACGGTAACATTTAATTATGAGGCAACTGGATATTAAGCGGAGAAGTTGACGGAGGTTTTGGTTTATTGAAAGTTAATCAAACGGGAGATACTATTTGGAGTAAAACATTGATCGGAAGTCCGTTTGAATCAATCATAAATTATCCAATAAATTTAGCGAGTAAGGGATTTTTATTTATAGGCTTTTATATAGACACTTCTTACGTTTCTGAAAACCTTTCTACTTATGTTGCAAAAACGGATCCTGAAGGAAATACTAATATTCCTGTTAATATTTCAAAGACCAACGCAGAAACATCAGAAAGATTTAGTTTATATTCTGTCTATCCAAATCCATTTAATTCTTCAATTACTTTAAAATTTAATATTTCAGAAAATGGAAATTATAGTCTTGAATTGTATAACATTAGTGGCACAAGAATCGAAACCTTATTTCAAAAAAACTTTGAAAAGGGATCATATTCTCTAAGTTTATTTTCCGAGTTTAATTCTTTATCCTCAGGTATTTATTTCCTGAAATTAACCAATGCACTCAATAAATTGTCAAGTACTCAAAAGATACTTTTCTTAAAATAAACCAAATTAGGAAGAACTATTTATGAAAAACATTACAGCTCTGCTTATGCTTTGCTTTATCAGCTCTCAAGGTTATTCACAACCCCAACCCAACATGGGGAACTTTGAGATTTTAATTGAAAATGTTTCAGGTCTAAAATCCCATCTCCCTTATCAGTAATTTCATAGCCTGTTACATCCTGATCTATAATAGAACAACTGCTCAGGTGAGGGCTGGAACTTAAGCTTACTTCCGTCCTGCCACAAAGTATATTGCTTCGTGGAGGTAAGGGGACCAAAAATTATTTGTTGCAGCAAAAATAGGCACATCAGTACAATTTCCCGAAACATTTCCTATTATATTATAATGTGATGTATTAGTGATTGTAAGACAATTATAACCGTTATTAAGATATAAATTGCTACCGCTTGAAAAAATAAATATTATCGTTATTATCCGAGAGTAATTTGTTGATACCTCCATAGTGAACCCCCTGCTCGCCTCGCTGAGCTCGACGAAGCGGACTTAAAGATTGCCGGAATGACATTAGGGGGAAGGACATCGTTTTCATTTTAGGACGTTCGCACTTCAATTTCAGGGAGTTCGAGATTGCAAAACATCTTTAAGATTTTGATTTTGGAGCCTTTGCAATCATGTTTAGTCATTTCGATTTCGTGTTTAGTCATTTCGATTTCGTGTTTAGTCTCTTAGATTTCATGTTACTCTTCTTCGCGGTTCTGTAAATTAGGTTCGCAAGTGATTTTGCAGAGATTTCTTCACTTAAAATTAACTTTTCTCTTCATATTCAAGACTTTGTGAAGCTGTTTCGTTTCTTTTCTCTATATAAAATTCGCTTTGCACTCGTGTTTCATTTCTTTATTCTCCTGTTTCGTTTCTTTATTCAGGATAAAATTTCCTTTTATCCTTGTTCTGAGGCTTTCTATCATTTTTTAGTTTCTTTCCCAATATAAAAATTTCCTTCTTGTCCTGTTCCGGGGCTTTCTATCCCACGAGATTGCAGGAATAACAAGAGAGTGAAGGCTGATTGGATTCCCGCCAAAAGATTGCGGGCATGACAGAGAGTAAAGGCTGATTGGGTACACTAATAAATATGGGGAAATTCTCTTTTCACAAATTGTTCAATCTGCAATTTGACAGTTTAATTACCTGTAAATAATTTAATTGAATTGCTGATCCATGAATTCAGAAATTCTTCAGAATATTCCGGCTTTTAAATTCTCATTTTTTTTTATCATCGGCATATTAATCGGCTCTTCGCTTGTTTTCAATCCGTTACTTCTTATAATCTTATCAGGAATCTTAACAACTTACATTTTATTGCTTCAGAAAAAAAACGGCTCGCTGCTATTTCGATTGATCCTTATCGCTTTGCTCATCATGATTTTCGGAATTTATAATTCCAATATAGATTTTTTTTATCATGCCGATAATTCAATCAGGTTTGTTTCTGATACAAAACGAAAATCAAAAGTTGAACTTATTGGTATTATTACAGAGCTGCCGGATTATGATACAACCCGGATAAAATTTGTTTTGGAAAGTAATAAAGTCATTTCAGGAAGTGATACGTTAGATGTTTCAGGAGAAGTAATTGCGGACGTCAGAAAAGATAATTTTATTAAAGTAAAAACTCATCAGCCCTCTTTAACGGTTGGAGATAAGATCTTATTATCGGGACAATTAACCCTGGCCGGCACTTCACGGAACCCGGGTGAATTTGATTATAAAAAATATCTTGAGCTGCATAACATATATAAAACATTTTTTGTGTCAGGTTATGAAAATGCAAAAGTAATTTCAAATAACAACCTGAATTTCTTATATCAAAATATTTTATTCCCTGCCAAAATATTTGCCTTAAATAATATCGACAAATATAATCACGGTGATGAAGGAGCATTCCTTAAAGGGCTGGTTACAGGGGAACGGAGTGATATTTCAACAGAATTGAAAGATGCATTTGTAAATGCAGGTGTAATGCATTTGATTGCAGTATCGGGTCTTAACGTAGCATATATCATTATTTCTGCTACATTATTATTATCCTTATTCAGAGTACCTCAGGTTCCAAAAACAATAATAACAATTATTATTCTGCTCTTCTATTGCTTGTTCACAGGAAATTCTTCTTCAATACTAAGGGCAAGCATTATGGGCATTTTAGTAATGACAGCCTTTCTTCTCGAGCGGAGAATAAATTTCTACAATATAATCGGAATAGCGGTAATGATAATTTTGATATATGATTCAAAGCAATTATTCGACCCAAGCTTTATTCTTTCGTTCTCAGCGACTATTTCGATGGCAATTTTTTTAAGTGTTTTTGAAAAACTTTTTATTAACAGGATCAGAGAAAATATTATAAAAGGGAAGAAAATGATTGTCAATATTGCGGGACTTTTTTTTACTTCACTTGCCGCACAAATCGGAACACTTCCAATAACTGCAATATATTTCGGAAAAATTTCTATTATTTCATTATTTGCAAATATAATTGCAGTTCCTTTATCAAATTTTTCCCTTGCAATAGGATTTTTCCAGATACTATGTGCTACATTTTCCGAATTCATATCTTCATTGATTGCAGAAACAAACAATCTGCTGCTTACAGTGCAGATTCTTTTCATAAAGTGGTGCGCTTCTCTTGATTTTGCATATATACAAGTAGTAAATTTTAATACAATAAAAATTCTATCTTATTATGCTATGATAATTCTTATTCTTACGATAAAGAATAAAAGTAAAATTATATTCAGGATTACACTTTGCATATTGGTATTAACAGGAACTATAATTTACAATACTGATTTTTCCCGGAAATTAAAAATAACATTTCTCGATATCGGACAGGGAGACTGTGCATTAATTGAAACACCGGATGGAAAAAATATTCTGATTGATTGCGGAAGGATTAACAATACTTTTAACAGCGGAGAAAGAACCATTGGACCTTATTTAAGAAGAAACGGAATTAACAAAATAGACCTGCTGATTATTACACATCTTCACCTGGACCATATCGGCGGGATAAATTACTTACTGCAGAATTTTAAAGTGGCAGAAATTTTAGAAAGCGGGCAAAAAGTAAGGAGTCTGTTTACAAACACAATGGACAGTCTCATTTTTTCAAATAAAATCAAATGCGAAAATATCCGAAAGGGAGATTTAATAGATGAACTTAATAACTTAAGGCTCTACTTTCTTTTTCCCACGGATGAATTTGTTTCCCCTGCAGGAATAACTTTAGGCAACAATCTGAATAACGGATCGTTGGCGTTCATTTTAAAATACAAAGACGTAAAAATATTTTTTTCCGGAGATATAGAGTGGGAAGCGGAAAAATATGTATGCGATTGTTATTCAGGTTTTCTTAAAACAAATATTCTGAAAGTTGCACATCATGGAAGCATAACATCTTCTACCATTCAATTTATTGTCAATAACCTGCCTGAATATGCTGTGATATCGTGCGGATTGTTTAATAAGTTTAACCATCCGTCGGATATTGTTCTGAACAGGCTTTCAAACATCGGAGCAAAAATTTACAGAACTGACACCGGAGGGGCCGTAATTTTGGAAAGTGACGGAACTTCTGTTGATGTGCTGGATTGGAAATAATTTCTCTGCGGCTTTAACCTCAGATTTTTCCCAGCTGGGCATGCTCGCGGCACAGCTGGAGTTTGGAAGGAGAGATAGAAAGCTTTAACCTCACCCCAGTCCCTCTCCAAAAGAGTCTGTCTCAAAATATAACTTACACTTACAAAGCTCCAGCTTTGTAAGTAAACTGGAGCAGAATTAAACCTTCCCAAGCTGGGGCTTGGGAAGGAGAGATGTTTTGAGATAAAGACAGTTTTTAGATAAAGACAGTTTTGAGATAAAGACAGTTTTGAGATAAAGACAGTTTTGAGATAAAGACAGTTTTGAGAT
>JBBSDT010000288.1:0-4615 GCA_038240405.1 Ignavibacteria bacterium | reverse complement strand
ATCCTGTAAATACAAATTATGTATATGGGCAATATGTTAACGGATCTATTCAGCGTTCAAATAATAACGGAGTCAGCTTTACAGATTTCACACCTAGCGGATCTACCGGTGGACTTTTTTACAATCCTTATGAAATGGCACCGGGAAATCATAATGTAATAGTTTTCGGAAGAGCAGATGTATGGAAGACCACTTCTGCACAAACAGCTTCGTCATCATCAGGCTGGTCACAGATTGCATCTACTGCAATAGTTGCCGGAAATGTATCCGCAATTGGAATTAGCCCTACAGATGAAAATAAAATCTATATAGGTACCAGCAATGGAAAAATACTTGTCACTACAAATAACGGTGTTTCATGGAGCGCTACAAGTGGTTTTTCTTATGTAAGTGATTTATGGGTTGATTCAGTAGACAACAATATTTGTTATGCTTCATTAGGCGGTGTGTCGTCAAATGTCAGGAAAACAACAAATGGAGGAGTAAGCTGGTCTATAATTTCCAGCAACCTCCCGGGCATAGCAATGAACTCAATTGTGGTCAAGATGTCAGCCCCACGCACTATATTTGCAGGTACAGATCTTGGAGTTTATAAATCAACTAATGAAGGTACAAGCTGGGTCTCATTTAATACCGGCTTTCCTAATGTTGAAGTTTATGACCTTAAGTATAAAGAGGGTCCCAAAATACTTCTGGCGGCTACGCATGGAAGGGGATGCTTTATATTTAATTTCAACAACACTGTTCTAAATCTTTCCCTGACAATTAATTTACAGGCATACCAATCTGTTGATACGATTTCTGTTTTGCTCAGGTCATCAACTTTTCCATACAATATTCATGATTCCAGCAGGGGATTAGGAGGATTAGGAATTGCAAAACAAATATCCTTTTCTGGCGCCGTAAACGGGATACCATATTTTATTGAAGTTAAACACAGGAATTCTATTGAGACCTGGAGTAAGACTGCGCAGGTTTTTTCCGGAAATGCTTTAAGCTATAGTTTCGTCACTGCAAATACTCAGGCATTCGGAAATAATATGATTAACGTTTCAGGCTTATGGTCATTTTTTACAGGGGACGTAAATCAGGACGGTACGGTTGATCTTTCTGACGTAAATTTAATTTATAACGATGCATTTGCTTTTGTTTCAGGATATGTCGCAACAGATTTAAACGGGGATAATTTTGTTGATCTGACGGATTTATCTTTAGCCTATAATAATTCAACGAACTTTGTAAGTGTTATAAGACCATAATATCTATTATTAAATGTTAAATGTTAAATGTTTAAGATTAAATTTAGCATATCGGCCTGCTGTCATTCCGGCAATCTTTAGTACGGGGATATCATCGGGTCACCCAACTCAGCAAAATAATCTAACAAAGCCATTCCGTTATGGAATGGCTTTGTGCTATAATACCATATTGATGGTAGTAAAATTATATTTTTGTCACCAAATAAATTTTATTAATCAAAAAAACTAATTACTAATGCAATCAAAAGCTGTTACAGTTGAAGAATATATTGATTCTCTTCCGGAAGAGAGAAAGAAAGTAATAATCAGCCTCAGGAAAGAAATACTTAAAAATTTACCCAAGGGATTTTCAGAAGAAATGAGTTACGGGATGATTGGATATGTTGTTCCCCTTAAAACTTATCCGGACGGTTATCAGTGTAACCCAAAACTGCCTTTACCCTTCATTAATATTGCATCTCAGAAAAATTATATAGCAATGCACCACATGGGCTTATATGGGATTAAGGAGTTATTGAAATGGTTTGTTGATGAATATCCAAAACATTCAGACACAAAATTAGATATGGGGAAGGGGTGTATCCGATTTAAAAAATTAGATAAAATTCCATTTGAACTAATAGGGAAATTAGCTTCGAAAATTACTCCTGAGAAATGGATAACTGCTTATGAAAAACAATTTAAGAAGTAAACGGATTTTAATGTGCAAAATAATTTGAAATAAATTATTAAAAGCATGCCGCCTGCATTTTTCAAAAATCAATTAGCTTTCCGCAAATGGCTTGAAAGAAATCACGATAAAAAGTCTGAACTTGTAGTTGGATTTCATAAAGTAAATTCCGGTAAGCCATCGATGACCTGGCCGCAATCTGTTGATGAAGCGCTTTCCTATGGCTGGATTGACGGAATACGCAGATCCATTAATAATGTAAGTTATTCAATCAGGTTTACACCGCGAAAAAAGAACAGTATATGGAGCCGGATTAATATAAATAAAATTTCTGTACTTAAGAGCAAGGGATTGTTGATGCCCCCCGGGCTCTCAGTTTTTGAAAACCGGAATCCTGTCAGATCAATATCCTATTCATATGATAGAGAAGAAATTAAATTATCGAAAGTATATGAAAGGAAGTTCAAAGGAAATAAAGCTGCGTGGAAGTTTTTTCAATCTCAGGCACCCTTTTATAAGCGTGTTAAAAGTTATTGGATTATGTCTGCTAAACAATTACCCACTCAATTAAAACGATTAGAAAAACTTATCCTTGAAAGCAATGCAGGGCGAAAAATATAAGTGATACATAAAGCCTTCTAGTCAAGTATAAAATAGAAACATTCCCCCGCAAGAATCCGCCTTTAACAATCACCCGGAACTCATTATATAACAATGACTTTTCCATTGCTAAATCTCACTTTGAATATTGAAAATTGATGATTGAACATTAAGTATAACTACCTATATAGAAAGTGTATAAGCAACTATTAATGTTCTCATGCTTCGGGGTTATTTTTGTAATAGAAATTAAATACTGACTATGACAAATCTAACGACACATCAAATTTCCTATTCCGAGAATACTTCCGAGCTTACCTTTCTAAATGGCTCCGGTACGAGTGCCGGGGCTTACCTTTCTTATGACTGATTATTATGTTTTTGGATTCTATTATTTCTATTGTATCAATGGTTTTAAAAATAGCGTTCGCTGTCATATTCTTTTCAAAAAAAATATTTAGAATTTAAATAAATAGATTCATATATTGCATAATTCAAATAACAGTTCACATTTGTTCTGAATCTGTCCAGGTCCATTGATTTGAAAATTTTAAAAAACTAAATCAAACATGGTTGATAAAACACAATTCTTCGAAAATTATCCATACCGTTCATTAACTCCGACCGGAGAAACAACTTTAGAGAATATAATTGATCATTTTGATTCAGACGACGGGTTTACTAACTTGCGGCAACTGGCATATGTAATGGCGACAGCATATCATGAATCTGCTCATACCTAGAATCCTTCAATTAGGGAGATTGGAAGAGGCAGGGGAAGAAAATACGGTTCACCATACCCTCCAACCGGTAAGATATATTACGGCAGGGGCTTGTGCCAGCTTACGTGGTTTTATAATTACAAAAGCTTTTCGGATATTTTGAATATAGATTTATTAAATGATCCGGACCTTGCGCTTGACTCAAAGAACAGTGTTGACATATTAATGATAGGGATGAGAGACGGCATATTTACAAGACATAAGCTTAATATGTACTTGGATGAAGATACTACAGACTGGGTAGAAGCCCGGAAAATCATTAATGGTTTGGACAAAGCAAATCTTATCGCTTCATATGCTAAAGATTTTTTATAATATCTGAATTATATGAAAGATGATCCTAAACAGGAAAACAAGGCAGAAGAAGAACAAAATATTGTTAATGTCCAGGATCCCGACCAAGGCTCAAATTCAGGCAGAAGCTGCAATACCTTCTAAGGTTGAATTAAATGGCGAGACTATAACAGCAAGTTAAAACTTCAGTAAAATAAAACATTAAATTCAAAAAATAATTCTTATATGAAAAAGGTTTTGTCAATTGACGGGGGAGGAATAAGGGGAATTCTCCCTGCAAGATTATTATATGAAATAGAAAAAAACGTTAAAAAACCAATATCCGAAATTTTTGATTTAATTGCAGGAACTTCCACGGGAGGAATACTTGCACTTTGTCTTGTCAATCCGGAAAAAAACGGTAAGCCCAAATACAGCGCTCTTGATATAATGAAACTTTATGAAGATGAAGGAAAAAAAATCTTCAATAAATCTCCCTGGAGAAGCGCTATCTCTTTAGGCAATTTGGTGGAATCGAAATTCCCTATCACCGGAATTGAGGAAGTTTTAAATACATACCTGGGTGAAACGAAATTGTCTGAAGCACTTACAAGCGTTATAATTCCAAGCTATGAAATAGAACAGAGAATGCCTTTTTTCTTTAAATCCAGAAGAGCAAAGGAAAACCCGGAATATGATTATAAAATGAAAGATGTAGCAAGGGCTACAAGCGCTGCCCCTACTTATTTTGAATCCTTAAAGCTAAAAACAAATCCACCTGTTGATTATTTTGCATTAATTGACGGTGGAGTTTATGCAAATAATCCGGCTATGTGCGCTTATTCGGAGGCGAGAAAAGTGTATGGAGGCAAGGAAGATATAATATTAGTTTCTGTGGGAACAGGCCAGTTGACCCGCCGTATAAGTTATGATGAATCTAAAGACTGGGGTGTTCTTGAATGGGCAAGACCATTGTTGAATGTAGTATTTGATGGAGTAAGCGGTACGGTAGATTACCAGCTTAATCAATT
>JBBSDT010000287.1:0-4623 GCA_038240405.1 Ignavibacteria bacterium | reverse complement strand
GCAACACCTAATTTACTAAGAGTTTTTAAATCCGGAATTCCGGGAATTGTTAATACGTTAAGGGGTAATCTAAGTTGAGCAATCAGAGATTTTATTTCTGCCTCCTGTTTTATTACAATCGGGTAAAAGCCATCTGCTCCGGCTTCTTCATATGCTAACCCTCTTTTTAAAATATCCTCAAATCTTGCTTCACCGGAGTCAAAGGTTTTTTCATTTAAATAAACATCGGTTCGTGCATTAATAAAAAGAGGAATACCCATCTCAACCGATACTTGTCTTATGAGCCTGATCTTATTGCATTGAGATTCAATTGATTGAAGATTATTTGTTTTTTTGTCACTGTCTTCTATATTAATTCCTGCTATTCCGGTTCCGATAAGCAGTTTTATATTCTCCTTTAATTGAAAATCATTACCGGCAAATCCGCTTTCTATATCGGCTGTCACAGGAATACTAACTTTATCCACAATATTTCTTAATAATGACAATAAATAATTAAATTGTATTTTTTCACCATCATTGTATCCGTTAGAAAATGCCACGGAAGCACTTGCAGTTGCAACAGCCGGATACTCCAGACTTTCCATTAATAAAGCTCCTAACGGATCCCAGATATTTGGCAGAATCAACATTGTACCAGTATAATGAAGCTCCCGAAACTTCTCTGCTTTTTCTTTTTGAGAAATATTATTTTCCATTACCTTGAGATTTCCGATATATGTAGATTAAGAATAATTCAATATTTATTTTACCAATATCCCAAAAAATTATGAGTTCAATCAAAATAGAACTTGATATTAAAAGAATAGAAGAACTGGGAAAACTTCGTGAATCAGAAAATATCAGTTTCAGGAGTTACTTAAAAGGTAAGGATTCAAATAGAATCGATAAAATAGTTCACCGACTGAATCTTGAAATCTCGGGACAGATTGACTGCACGAAGTGCGGAAACTGCTGTAAAAAGATAAGTCCATCATTGAATAAAAAAGAAATTACAAGAATATCAGAGATAATAAATTTATCAGTGAAAGATGTAAAAGAAAAATATCTGGAAATAGATGACGGAGATCAGTTCTTTAAAGATCGGCCATGTACTTTTCTTCATGAAAACAAATGTTCCATTTACAGCGACAGGCCCGGTGATTGCAGACAGTATCCTTTTTTGCATAAAAATAAATTCATATCCAGACTATACGGAGTAATTGGAAATTATTCAATATGTCCAATTGTATTTAATGTCTTTGAAAGGCTTAAAACCGAATTAAAATTTAAATATAAGAAAAATGGATAAGACAAAAATTCCTGTTGAAATACAGGAACAATCAAAAAAAATTATTTCAGATTTTAACCAAAAGGAATTAAAAGGTAATCCCGATCTTAGCTACGTACCTGAATTCAAAGGTAACTATCTTTATTTGAATCGAAGGGAATATAATAAAATCAATCCTGTAGTCCGTCTTAAATATACGGGTAATATGAAAAAATGGAAATTTGAAATATTCAAATGGAGTTCCGAAACATACGATTCGGAAGATTTTTTTTTCCCCGGCAGCGAGTATGTAGATGGGACAATTCAAGGTGCAATGAAAGCCGGAAATGAGGCATATCCGGTATAAATAAAATGACTTTAGATTATCTTAGCTTATGACTCTTAAAGATTTCGAGAAAAATATTGGTTCGCAAATGCTCGAAAAGGGATTTAGTTATTTTCAAAATGGTAATGTCATTTCAGTGGATGAAGTCGCTGCCGGCGTATGGGTTGCGGAGGTCGAGGGAACTGACAATTATAGTGTTACCATCAGAACAGACAAACATAAAATAAAAGACTGGGAATGTGATTGTCCATATGATATGGGTCCGGTATGCAAACATGTAATTGCTGTATTTTATGCAATAGCCGAAGAGATAAAAATTCCAAAAGAACAAACGAGTAAAAAATCTAATCCGGAAAAAGACAACAAGAAAAGGCTTGATAAGATTTTCAAAACCACTACGAAAGAGGAACTGCAGAATTTTATTATAGCTCAATTTTCAAAAGAAAGAAGTCTGAAAAATTCCTTCGTTGCTTATTTTGCCGACTTGCTGGAAGAACACCCGGAAGAGAAATATAAAACAATAGTAACTAATTTATACAAAGCCGCTCAAGGGAGAAACGGATTTATTGATTACCACAATGTTAATAAGTTTGCCAATTCACTAATTGAGCTTGCAAAAAAAGGGGAAGAGATTTTTGTAAAGGGAAACATAATTGAAAGCCTGATCATTAGTAAAACACTAATTGAGAATATTTGTGAGTTTTTTCATGAAGTTGATGATAGTCAGGGAAGATTGTCAACAGCCATAGAAATTTCTTTTAACACTTTTTCCGGGATAGTATCAAAAGCGCCTCCTATGTTGAAGGATGAGCTATTTGTTTATTGTGTAAATGAATATCAAAAAGAAAAATATCATGACTTTGGTTTTGAAGAAAACTTTTTGGAACTGCTCCCTTCGCTCATTTCAACTGAGGAACAGGAAACAGATTTTTTTGAACTGATTAATAAGCAGATTTGAAATTGAGAAAAAGAATAATCGTTCAGATTATAGTACCGTGAGATTAATTTGTGCTAAAATTGATTATTTAAGGAACCAGAATTTGAATGCAGATGCAAATGCTCTGATTAGAGAGAATATAATATATCCGGATTTCAGAGAGATAGTTATCAACGAAGCAATTAAGAAAAAAGATTTTGAAAAAGCAATTAAGTTATGTCTTGAAGGCATCGAAATTTCAGAAAAAGCAGATCATTATGGAATTACTGATAGATGGAGACAAAAACTTCTCCAAATATCTGAGCTTAAAAAAAATATTCCTGATATACGCAAATGGTCGGAGCTATTATTTTTCAAATCCAACTTCGACATGAAATATTACAGGAAGGTCAAATCAGCTTATGATATTAATGAATGGGAGAGTGAATGCGAACGGATTGTAGAAAAAATAAAGAAGGAAAAAATATTTGGAAGATATGGTTATGCTAACACATTGGCAGAGATATTTATAGAAGAAAAATACCCTGGAAAGATTGTTAGAGCTAATTCACAATAATTCCAGATATATAAATTTTATTGATTCTTATGCAAAATTCCTTATCGATAAATACCCGGAAGAAATTATTTCTTTATATGCCGGAGCCATTAAATCTCATGCTAAAATTGCTGATAAAAGGATTTACAAAGAAGTTTCAGATTACTTAAAACATCTTAGTAAGATAAAAGGAAGTGAAAATGTTTTAAGACAGTTATTATATTACTTCAGAGGAATATACCGTAACCGGAAAACAATGATGGAAATATTGAATGAGAATTTTCCGGAGAAAAAATGAAAGAATAAACAATGATATTACAATATGATGTTTACATCTTATGAGAATAATTTTTGCAAATCATCCTGTTTTAACCATCTTTCAAATTGCTTCTTCGCTTCTTTCGTAGTTTTAACTTTTCCTTGTTTAGACTGTTGAAGCCCGATCTCGATTTTTTGCAGTAAAATAATTCTATCGATTAATTCATCAACGGAAAATTTTGAAGGAAGTTTTTTAATTGAAGCAATAACCTTTTCTTTGGTCAGCATTAATTAGTTTTTAAATAATTTAACTTAAAGACCATTTTATTTCAATTACAGTCAAAAAATTTAGAAAATTGATGTTTGTTTGTTCGAGCTACTCTGCTCAATAAATTCCCTTCCTTTTATTTTCAAGGGAGGCTTTTTAAGTAAAATTTGCCGAGAAATGTTATTTTCCAAAAAATTTGTCTTGAACCAGGATTCACAGGATTAAGGGATTTCAGGATTACAAAGCATTCGTTGTTATTTCTAAAGATTGAAAATTCCTGCCGTCGGGGTTTTTGGCACTCTGCGGAAGATCAAACTTGTCGCAGCTTAACAATACATTTGTCTTGAACCAGGATTCACAGGATTAAAGGATTTCAGGATTACAAAGCATTCGTTGTTATTTCTAAATATTGAACATTCCTATATTTTTTAAAGTATTTATAAATCCGAATTATATCAATGTTATTTTCTAAAAATAGAAGACCTTGCGCATTGCCTGGATAATTGTCGCACTTCTTGGTGTAACAAATTGTTTGCAGAAACAGTGGTAAAGCAGACTAAATTCGATCAAACTTTTTGGTCACCAACAACAAATACATGATGTCGTTGGTCTCGCCTGTCCAATTGATATGTTTGTAAATAAAATATTTCATTCCGGGCAGGCTAAGGCCAACAACGGCGACACAATCAAACTCGCAGTCACTCAGCAATTTATTTGTCTTGAACCAGGATTGACAGGATTAAAAGATTTCGTGATTATTGAGCATTCATTGTTATTCTAAACATTGTACTTTGACTTTGATAATTGTTTTTCGGTTCGGTTAAAGCAATAACGGCTGTGTATTTTCAGAAAAAACATTATTTCTATTTTTTTTTTATTCTTAAATTATTTTCAAAAATGAATAATGCAGACAGTAATATTAAATAGTAAATCCAAATCAGATTTAAAGTTACTGATTGACCTGGCAAAGAAAATAGGAGTTGACACAAAAGTTTTAAGCGAAGCAGAAATTGAAGACATTGGAATTGCT
>JBBSDT010000286.1:0-4629 GCA_038240405.1 Ignavibacteria bacterium | reverse complement strand
TGAGGGGATATCATTCATTAATTTATAATTGAAAATTGAAAATTAATATTTGATAGTGGAAAAATGAAGTAAGATTACTGCTCTGATTTTTTGAAATAAAATGTCAGTAAATCTGAAGTATCTGTCATTTTTTTTGTGACATTTTTGGTAACTTGATTCCATTCCGGGGGTAAGTGTTGTAATTTTTTAAGTTGCTGACTTTATATTTTCGTTATTTCACTTTCTTCCAGGAGTGTTTCAGTTTGTTCTGAATATATTTTAGAATTTCCCGGCCCATTCGCAAAATTTTCCGACTATGTTTTATTGCAACCATTAGATGGTTGGTTTCAAAATTTTGTACACTTGCTTTATAATTTGTACATTTTAGTTTTTACGAAGTGATTTGTAAATTTTCCGAAGATCTCCGGTGACATATTTTTCAGTAATTGCCTCATAAATACAGTATTTATTTTCATAACTACTTGTACAGCTTTCTTAATTTCGATATTTCATGTTCTTCTTCTGAAAATTAATTTCTTCCTTTCACAATTTTGTTCCTTTTTGCTTGAAATTTCATTTCATTCTTTTCATGTTCCTGATCATAATTCTAATGCTCCAACTCTTTTTGAAACGATCTGAATAAGTAAATTTATTTCTTCATTTCTTAAACCCAACATCATATTCCACAATTAAATGTCTCCATGTCTATCCACTATTTACTTTTCACTTACCTTCAGAAATAGATAGCTTATTTTTCAAGATTTATTTTTTGGTCTATAGAATTAAAATCCTTTGGAAGATCTATTAGATTTCAAATTAAGCAGCTTTCACATTCTTCGGATAGCTTTCCGGGAAAAGAAGACATCTTTGCTCATGAAGGCTGGTTCCTGCCAGGACCGGGTGAATAGTCGGACAATCCACAAATACTTTAGGGCATCGCGGATGAAAATAACATCCTGTTGGAACATTTGCCGGAGAAGGCACATCACCAGTTAATATAATTCTTTTAGATTTATTCTGAGGATCCGGGATGGGTACTGCAGAAAGCAGCGCCTGTGTATACGGATGTCGGGGATTTGCATAAAGTTCCATCTTATTTGCAACTTCTACAAGCTGTCCTAAATACATTACGCAGACACGATCCGATATATGCTCGACTACAGAAAGGTCATGAGATATAAACAAGTATGTAATATTAAATTCATTTTGCAGGTCCTGAAGGAGATTTATGATTTGTGACTGAATTGAAACGTCCAGAGCGGAAACAGGTTCATCGCAAACTATAAATTTCGGTTCAACAGACAATGCACGGGCAATTCCGATTCTCTGTCTTTGACCTCCGGAGAATTCATGCGGATATCTTCTTGCATGTATCTTTCTAAGCCCAACTCTTTCGAGCAATTGTTCAACTTTTTTCTCTGCAGCTTCACCTTCTGCTATTTCATGGAATTTGTAAATCTCTGTAAGCATTCCTCCAACGGTAATTCTTGGATTTAACGAAGAGTATGGATCCTGAAAAATTATCTGCATTTGCTTTCTGTAATCTTTAAGCTCCTTGTTTGACATCGTAGTAATATTCTGTCCGTCGAAAATAACTTCTCCCGCGGTGGGCTCAATCAATCTTAATATAGACCTTCCTACGGTGGTTTTGCCACATCCCGATTCCCCCACTAGACCTAAAGTTTCCCCTCTTTTTATTGAAAATGTCACATCGTCAACTGCCTTTACATAGCCTATAGTTTTTGAGAATAAGCCCTTTTTAATAGGGAAAAATTTCTTTAATCCCCTTACTTCGAGTATAGTTTCCGGCATATATTATATATTTGTTTTTTATTTTGAGTGTGTAAATATAATTTTTTGCATTTATAAAAACAATCAAGATAAAGGAGTGATTATTTCTGGCTATTTCTACATAAAGAGAATTTCTTTAAATTTCTCCGGCATTTTCTTATTGCAAAGAATTCTCTTTGCACCCATACAAATGAGATTTCTTAATATAAAAAAAGCCGGAAGGATTAAATCTTTCCGGCTCTTTAAGTTTATTCTGAAATTCTCTTATTTGACAAGAAGCATTTTCTTTGTAGTATTAAATGTTCCGGCTTCCAGTTTGTAAAAATAAATTCCCGAAGACAATCCTCCATCAGTTGATGCTGTGTTAAAATTTATTTCGTAAGTACCGGCATTAACGAATCCGTTTACTAAAGTTGCAACTTCCTTTCCAAGACCGTTATATACTTTAAGGGAAACATTTCCGGAATTTGGCAGCGCAAATTTAATGTTTGTCGAAGGATTAAATGGATTGGGATAATTCTGATTTAATTCATAATTTAACGGAATGTTTGCAAAGGTATTTTCTCCTATAGAAGTTATAACACTGTAATTTGTTTTAAGCTTATAAACTCCGCCTCCGTGCTGAATAAGCAAATTTGATTTGTCAAAAAAACAAATTCCCGCAGCCGGTGAGCTACCAACATTTGTCGTAACAAATGTTGCCCCGCCGTCCAGGGAAATATAAGCATTACTACCATACTGGTCATAGCAAACTGCATTTGGATCGTCTTTAGAAATATCATTTGCCCACAAACTTCCGGACTGACTTAAATTTGAAAAGCTAGTTCCTGAATTGGTGCTTTTCCAATAGCTTCCCGAGCTCCATGTAGAATGATAAAAAAGTTCAGGCATAAGTGTAGTGCTGGCCATCATTGGAATTTCGGAGCCGGATACTGTATTGATTAAGCTCCAGTTCAATCCTGCATCTGATGATCTCCAGACTTTTCCGCTTCCCGAACCGGTAGTTCCGTCAGCTACTAATAATACATTTGAATTACCGTATTGTATTACAATATCACAAGGACTTCTGAAAATATTTCCGGGCTCTCCCCCACCAAGTGTGGTCCAGTTATCCCCAAAATTAGTTGATACTCTCATTGCAGCATTGTCAGGAGCAAGGTAGACTGTATTGGGATTATTAGGATCTGCGTCAAGAGGCATTCCGTATGAAGTCAGATTGATAGGATTAAGAAGGTCAAACCAGTTTGCTCCATAATTTGTACTCTTGATTACTCTTCCGCTGCTTGAACCTTTAGAAGCTATCATTATCATAGTATCCAATGGATTGACGGCAAACGAATGACAGGACCCTCCCGGAATTCCGGAAGATAATAATGTCCAGGTTTCTCCTTTATCAAGGCTTCTGTACAATGCATTGCCTGCCAAAATGAAGACACCATTTTTGTTTTGAGGGTGAAGCCAGAAGGGATTCCCTATATTTCCGGTGGTCGGTTGTTTCTGTGACCAGCTATAAGTCGTTGTAACACCGCTTTGAAATTGCCAGCTGGTTCCACCATTTACAGTTTTCAAAATAGCATTGTTTGTCGAAGCAACAGCCCATCCGTTATTCGAGTCCGAAAAATATATGCAGCTAAGAAGTCCCATCATCGGATTAGCTTCAAATGAAAAAGTTGAACCGCCGTCTACAGATTTTCTTATAAATCCTCCGCCACCGCATGAATAGAATGTATTCTCATTAATCATGCTGATACCTCTGACTTCCGACTTTGTTAAAATTTTATAGTCTATAAAAGACCAGGTGCTTCCGTTGTATTTAATTATAAACCCATCTATTCCTGTTGCGATAACATTATTACCTTTCATATCTATTGCAAGCAGCGTTTTTGTTGTAGGAGTTACGTATTCCCGCCATAAAGCTCCGCCGTCAATTGTATAGATAACCTTTCCGCCGTCGCCACAGGCAACGCCATTTGTTGAATTCAAAAATTTTACTGACCTGAGGTTTACGCTGACAGGAGAAATATTTGCAGTCCAGTTTACTCCGCCGTTGACAGTTTTGCCGATTGTTCCGTTATCTCCAACGACCCATCCTGTATTTTCATCAACAAAGTAAACAGAGCGGAGATCATTTGTGGTAAATGTATATGGTGTAAAAGTATTGGCTGAATTCGAACTAATCATAATCGATCCGCTGCTCCCAGCAATCCAGGCTTTGGAATTCATTGCAAATACTGAATTCAGATTTAAGCTTCCCTGCGGCTTGGAAGAGTAATTAACTCCCCCATCAGACGATCTGAATAAATTTCCGTTATTGCCGGCAGCTAAGACTAAGTTTCCATCAGGAGAGCATATGGAATTAAATCCCTGGGCAAAAATTATATTTAAGCTTACAAAAATTATTAAGAATAATGTTGAAAGAATTGTTAAAGTTCTTTTCATGATTTATGAGTTTGATTTTTTTTAATGATTAAAAGTAATTTTTCGTCTTTGTAATATCAATTAAAAATTTTGTCGCAATGAGTTCCGGTACACTGCCGTCCAAAACCATTTTATTTCATTAATAAAACATTAATTACAAAATAAAATTAAACAAAATATGTCTAGACAAAAAACGACCCGCCTGTGAAATAATGGCGTTAAGGATTTTAGTTTGAAAGCGTTAAGAAAAATTTTATTAGTTAAAAATGAATAGTAAATTTACCGTACCATTAAAATTTTTTAGCTTTCAAACTAAAATTTAGCTATTATTTCACCAGCGGACGATTTTTCTTTGCCAAGCTCGTATGTTTGTAGTAAGAAAAAATGATTTTGAATTTTTGAGTGAAAATGATTATGATCTGTGAAGATTTTATATAGGCT
>JBBSDT010000285.1:0-4678 GCA_038240405.1 Ignavibacteria bacterium | reverse complement strand
CCCCCCCCCCCGCCCCCCGCCCCCCCCCCCCACCCGCGCTGACCGCCCACCCTCGACCATCGGATTAATTATACAATTTATTTAAAATATTTTATATCGTATCTTATCGTCTAATTTCAAATAAAACTTAAGGAGATAAATTGAGTACAGCAACATTAGAAATAACCAAAGCTTTACCATATAAAGTCAAAGACATTTCTCTGGCAGAATGGGGCAGAAAAGAAATCCGTCTTGCCGAAGCGGAAATGCCGGGTCTTATGTCAATACGGAAAGAATATAAATCACAAAAGCCTCTCAAAGGAGCCAGAATTGCAGGATGTCTTCATATGACTATTCAGACTGCTGTATTAATTGAAACTCTTATTGAACTTGGCGCTGAAGTAACATGGTCTTCCTGTAATATATTTTCTACACAGGATCATGCAGCGGCTGCAATTGCAGCAACCGGAATTCCCGTTTATGCCTGGAAAGGAATGAATGAAGAAGAATTTAACTGGTGTATCGAACAGACATTATTCTTTGGACCTGACAGGAAACCTTTGAACATGATTCTCGATGATGGCGGTGACCTTACAAATATGGTTTTCGATAATTATCCTGAATTGATCGCCGGCATTAAAGGTCTATCGGAGGAAACTACAACCGGTGTTCATCGTCTTTATGATAGAATGAAAAAAGGAACTCTTCCTGTTCCGGCAATAAATGTAAATGATTCCGTTACCAAATCAAAGTTTGACAATAAATATGGCTGTAAGGAATCATGCGTGGATGCTATACGCAGAGCAACAGATCTGATGATGGCTGGTAAAATAGCCATGGTAGCAGGATACGGTGATGTAGGAAAAGGTTCAGCTCAGTCATTAAGAGGTGCTGGCGCCCGCGTAATGATTTCGGAAATTGATCCTATATGTGCATTGCAGGCTGCAATGGACGGATATCAGGTAATTACAATGGATGAAGCTTCAAAGATTGCGGATATATTCGTAACAGCTACCGGTAATTTAAATATTATTACCGAAAGACATTTTAAAAATATGAAGGACAAAGCTATTGTTTGTAATATCGGACACTTCGATAATGAAATTGATATGGCATGGCTGAACAGTAACTACGGCAATACAAAAAATACAATTAAGCCTCAGGTTGATCTTTATAATGTAGACGGAAAAGACGTCATAATTTTAGCTGAAGGAAGACTTGTAAACCTTGGCTGTGCAATGGGACATCCTTCATTTGTAATGTCAAATTCATTTACAAACCAGACTTTGGCTCAAATAGAATTATGGACAAATACTGATAATTATGAAAATAAAGTGTATGTTCTGCCAAAACATTTAGATGAAAAAGTTGCAAGACTTCACCTTGATAAAGTCGGAGCGAAGCTTGAACAGCTTACACCGGAACAGGCAGATTATATCGGAGTAACGGTAGATGGACCATATAAGACGGAAATGTACCGGTATTAATTATCAATTAGTCAATTACTATTAAGAGATTCCAATTCGTTTGAGAACAAACTATCGGAATCTTATTCAATTAAATGCGACGAATTAACAGGATTAATAGGAAAAATAATTTCTATTCCAAAAATCCCATTGAACATTGAAAATTAAACAGACTTAAAGAAGCTGAGGCGTTATCAGAATTAATTCGTCATATTAAAGTTCATAAGCCTCTAAGGTTAATATCTTAGGGGCTTTTTTAATATCAATTATAATTACCGGGATATCAAAGGGGGCTATTGTTCAAAATTTTAAGTTGAATATAGCGCTTTTATGAATATAGCGCTTTTATCAGAGCCTTAAATCCTGTCCAACCGTAATCAGTAATACTGGGAATATTTTTTGTATAAAATTTAACTACCCCGACTTCTGTTCCTTCCATAAAACGACCATCTTTTGTATGAATATATATTCCTCTGCTATTCCCTACATGGGGAGCTATAGCTTGTTGAGTCAGCTCTATATATATAATTTGGGATCTGGGAATAATTCGAACTGGTTGAAAAGATTGTTATCAGTCCTAACGGAAGAGGTTTGTCAAGTGGAAATTGAACAGAACCCTTTGCTCCTTCTATAGATTGATAATTCTTCTTTGAATGCTCGTATCGCCGAAACTCTCGGGTAAAAGCCAATATGTTTTGAATGTGCAGCAAACCATACTAACATGCCATTTAATTTGAACGCAGGCATTCCATAACTAATTACTTCTTCCGCCTGTGGAGCTGCTTTTTTAATTGTTACCCGAACCTGTTCGAGAATTTTTTGAGTCTCGATAGGAAAACACGAAATGTACTCATCAATGTTGATTGGCTTTGCCATGATTGTGAATCTAGTATTGAGTATTGAGTAACTGCCTGACTGAAATCATTACCTTTTTAATAGCTTGAGATTTTTATTAACCAATTCTTTATCAAAATGTTCTGCATCATAGTCTTCCCCCAGCCATTCTAACATTTCTTCATGTTGGGGATGGCTTTTATTTTTGATTGTTTCAAGCATTTCGTAAAAGCCTCCCACTCCCCCACAGTCCTCTGGCGGACTATTTAGCTCTCCGCCAATGCAGACTGGATATTTTACTTTTTTGTCTTTTAGCAAGAACTTTTCAACTTTTATTATGTGTTCCCAATTGTCGCCAAAGTCGTATTTATATTTAAATTTTATTTTAGTGTCTTTAATAACGGAACCCAGCAGAACAGTAGTTCCATCCATAATATTATCGTCAAAATCATCTTCTTCTTCCTCAGTGTCTCCGATTATGTAATCACCAATCTTAAACTCAAATAGATGATAATTCTCCCAGCCCATTATAGTTTGAATTATATGGTGTAACATAAAAAAAGATGTTGATTTATCCACCAGTATTCGTCTCCATATTGGAGGCTTTGTCCCTTTTAGAGTGATTTTTAATTGAATGATATCGTTCATTGTTTGTTGTTTTTATATTTGTCCATTACCTCTTAGTATTACGGACAAAAATAAATAATATGTTCAAAAATAACAATCTTGAAAACCTAAGTTCTTAATGGACAGCTCTTATTTTCCGTGACACTTTTTATATTTTAATCCGCTTCCACAGGGACATTTATCATTTCTTCCGACATTCAGGTTTGAAAATAATTTAGGTTTTTCTTCAATAACTTCTCTGGAACGTATATCGAATTTATTGTTTAAATAGTTTCTTTGTTTTTTCGGTGGTTCCACAAATCTTTTAAGTTTATTATATGATGAGTAGATATCTTTTATTTCATGTATATCGAACTCATTTTGGCGATCATTTAAATCATCTAATAATTCCTGCATTTCTCCAACCATATCTTCGGTAAATATTTCTTCTTCATATAATATTTTTATTACCGGTTCAAGCTCCACAGCATTCATCTCTATAAGGTTACATATCATTAATTCCACAAGTTCAAAATCTATTAATTCATTGTTTTTTTTCGCCATTACAAATTCTTTGAATACTTCTGCAAACCAGTTTATGACTTCAGCTCTTCTTTCAGGAAAATGAATTGCTATCTGGGACACCGCCGCTGCTATTTCCGTTCTTGCAAAAAGATAATTATTGGATTCAATAATAAAATTCTTTAAAACATCCAATTGATTTTTTCCAAGTTCAAAAAGGATTTTCCAAATTTCTAGCGTTAGAAGCTCATCAAACCAGAAATCCAGAAATTCTTCATTCTGTCTGAGCAAACCCAAAACATCTTCAAGTGCGTCTTCAGCGCTTAATTCTTTAAGAAGAAAAAGCGCATGCAATATAAAAGTATGTGTCTCGTCAGTCCACTCAACATCATTTTTAAAATATTCATATCTTTTAATGCTGTCTATAAGAACCGTCTTAAGGTCCGGAATAAGAGTTTCTTTAGGAAGATCGAGAATTTCTTTTATTATTCTTTGATCAATCAGAAAACTATTTGAATAGAGTTGTTCAAGGAGAGGATTTATAAAGAGAGGATTTTTATGATCTGAATTTTCCATAACCCTGGTAATAATTATTCTGAATTGGGATTGTTAACTCTGCACAAGTCCAATTTAAATTAAAAATAACCTCATGATTTCATAACTCAGAAATCAAATTACTTTCTGTAATATATTATATTTTTGCCAAATTCAATTCTGTCGAATTTATCATTTTTAAACCAATCTTTATTCTTATCCAAAAATATTTCTTCAAGTTTTGGAAAAATAGCTATGCATTTAACTTCATCTGTATTTTGGATTTTTTCAAAAGTATTATTTTCAAAATATTTCTTTGATTCATTTTCAATAAAATTATAAAAATTTGTATCCGAATACATAAAGGCAATCGTTTTCCGGTATTCAAATTTCGCATAATACTTCTTAAACCCGGAAACATTTTTAAGATATGAAGCTACCGCTAAACCCTGTTCATAATTTTGAACCGGATCCATCACTATCAAAACTGTTGAGCTCCCCTTTGTATTTTGTTCTATAGATTTCAGGAAGGAATTTGTATTTTTTCCGTCATCAGAGAAAGCTTTTATATCCGGATAAGCATTTTTCGTAAATTGAAAATAAAGAAAAATTATAACCAGCATATAATAAAAAGCTTTTGTGATTTTTCCCGGAGTATTATTAAACTTAATATCATTTATAATATATATCACAAAAAAAGTAAATCCCATCGTCATTGGAAGATAATATCTGTTGCT
>JBBSDT010000284.1:0-4686 GCA_038240405.1 Ignavibacteria bacterium | reverse complement strand
GATATTGAATTCCCGCTCAAATGTATTTTTACAATTTATTAAAACCTGGATTTCTCCTGCAATAGAATTAGTGTTAATATCTTTTATTGGCCGAAGATTTTATGTGGCTAATAAAAATGCAAAGCTATCAGGAATAAATAATGTTGATTTCCTGACTCATTGCAGAATAATCCTTGGTGAGGTTATTGGCAGCGAAAAAGCTGGGAATATTTTCGCTTCTGAAATAGGTGTCCTATATTATGCTTTCGTGGGAAGAAAAGATAAAACTGCGGACAACCAAAAAAAGTTTACTTCATACCTGGAAAATGGAATCTTGCTTATTCTAGCAACATTTTTGTGCCTTTTTTTAATTGAAACCACCGGGATGCATTTTGTTTTTAATTTATGGAACGGTACTGCGGCGTGGATACTGACGGGCTTAAGTCTTTATACATGTCTGCAGTTATTCGCTCATATCCGTGCAATTAAGGCTAGACTTACCACTCTTAATAAAGACTCATTAGAAATTTACAACGGACTTGCGGGCGACGCTTTTATAAGATATGATAATATTGAAAAATTTGAATTGTCAGGTGCGATACCCCTCGACCGGGAAGTGGTAAGAATGGCGCTTCTCAAAGGACTTGAGAAACACAATTGTATTATTTACCTGAAACAGCCAATACAGGTGACAAAAATATTCGGGATAAAGAAAACTGCAGACACTGTTTTATTTCATGTCGATAACCTTAAAGACTTTACTGCTGCTTTGAATTTAAAACTTACTCCGTAAATTATAAATGTTAAATTGTAAATTTTTAAATTAATATTTATAATTTATAATTTACTCGTACGAATCTTCTGATCAGAAAGTTTAAACTATTTTTTTATAAGGAAGATTTTCTCAAACCATCTTCAAGATCATTCAGAAATCCAACTGAATAAAGATTTGTTTTTTTGAAATCAGCAACTATATCACTAACAGGATCCTTCATTGCATTTTCAAAAAAACTTTCTGCAAGTTTTTCATAAGCTTTTGCTCTTGAAACAAGTTTTCTATATTCGCTTTTAGAAATAGTTATAGTTTCCATTGATTATTTTCACTTCCGTAAACTCACCGATAATTCTTTGTATACCCTATCAAGGAGATTGGATACGAAAGAAAATGTTAATCCCGAAGGGATGTAATTTTTATAGCTAATTTAATTGCGTACAACTAACCCCGAAGGGGTGATATAATAATGTCATCCCTTCGGGATTATTTATTCTTTATTTCTTGCTACTATAATGTCATCCCTTCGGGATTATTCTTCTTTATTTCTTGCTACAATAATGTCATCCCTTCGGGATTATTTTTTTAATTTCTTGATTTTAAAACTGACGGGTATAATTTATTAGCCCTTATTTTGTTGTAAACTTTAACTCATACGGTACAGCCGAGTTGCCGGCTTTATCTTTGAAGTTAGCAAATTTGTCAGTGTTGATCCAGATATCATATTCCTGATTTGGTTTTAATTGAACAGGAAGAAAATTCTTTGTATTATCGTCCGTATAATGAGGGTTTCCGCTCGTTTCCGGAAATTTAGATTTATCCCTGAATGACCAGGACCAGCTGTTATCCATCATTGGTTCACTGAATTTAACCCATATTTCCGTAGTCTGAGGGTCAACATTTTGTGCTCCGTTTTCAGGGAATGTTGCAGTAACTTTTGGCGCTGTACTATCTTTGCTGCATCCGCTTAGAAATAAAACTACTCCGAGAATTAATCCGGCAACCATTTTAATTTTCATATATTTTTTTGTTTTAATTTATCAATCCTAAATAATCGAATTTTTTTATAATTTACAATTTATAATTAAATTTAACCGTAGTTTAACGCCGGAGCTAGCCATCTCTCGGCATCTTTCATGCTCAATCCTTTTCTCTTCGAATAATCTTCAACCTGATCTTTGCCGATCTTTCCGACTCCGAAATATTTCGATTTCGAATGTGCGAAGTATAACCCGCTGACTGAAGATGCAGGATACATTGCAAGACTTTCAGTTAATTTGATGCCGGTGTTTTTTTCAGCATCGAGAATTTCAAATAAAGTAGTTTTTTCAGTGTGGTCAGGACATGCCGGATAACCTGGCGCAGGACGAATGCCGCGATATTTTTCTTTTATCAGTTCATCCGGATTCAGCTTCTCACATTTTGAATATCCCCAGTATTCTGTCCTTACCTTTTTATGCATTTGTTCCGCGAATGCCTCTGCAAGCCGGTCTGCCAATGCCTGCAGCATTATTTTATTGTAATCGTCGTGATCATCCTGGAATTTCTTAAGCCATTTCTCAATTCCAATTCCTGTTGTCACTGCAAATCCTCCGATATAATCATTCAAGCCTGTTTCCTTCGGAGCTACAAAATCCGAAAGCGATATGTTTGGAACGTTTGTGCTTTTCTTACTCTGCTGCCTCAGCATTCTGAAAACCTTATCAACTTCTTTTCGTGAATCATCTTTATAAACCTTAATGTCTTCATCAACAGTATTTGCATTCCACAATCCTATTACTGCATTTGCCTGTAACCATTTTTCTTTAATTATTTTGTCGAGCAACGATTTAGCATCATTAAACAAGTTTCTTGCATGTTCTCCTACAACTGCATCCTCTAATATATCGGGATATTTTCCCGCCAGTTCCCAGGTCCTGAAGAAAGGCGTCCAATCTATGAATTCAGCGATATCTTCAAGGGGGTAATTTTCAAAAACTTTTATACCGGTGAATGCAGGCTTCACAATATCTTCCGGCTTCCAGTCTATCTTTAATTTATTTTTCTTTGCATCCTCATAAGAAAGGTAAGGTTTCTCGATCCTGTTCTTGAAATGATGCTCACGGAGATTTTTGTATTCAGTCTTGATCTGACATTCAAAATCCAGTTTATTATCTCCAAGCAGATTTCCTACTACAGGTACGGACTTCGAAGCGTCAAGCACATGTATAGCCTGTCCGCGTTTATAATGCTCTTCTATCTTTACGGCTGTGTGAACTTTTGAAGTAGTTGCTCCTCCGATTAACAAAGGAATATCAAAACCTTCGCGTTCCATTTCCTTTGCGACATGAACCATTTCATCTAGAGAAGGTGTAATCAATCCGCTTAGCCCGATGATATCCACTTTTTCCTGACGAGCAGTCTCAAGAATTTTTTCGCTCGGAACCATTACACCCAGGTCAATTATATCATAATTATTACATCCCAGGACTACTCCGACAATGTTCTTACCAATATCATGAACATCACCCTTTACAGTTGCCATCAGAATTTTTCCCTTCGGTTTCGCTCCTTCTTCTTTTGTGGCTTCGATGAATGGCAAAAGATACGCAACCGCCTTTTTCATTACCCTTGCACTTTTTACGACCTGCGGCAAAAACATTTTCCCCTGCCCGAACAAATCTCCAACTACATTCATACCGTCCATCAATGGTCCTTCAATTACCTGTATTGGCCTGTCAAATAATTTTCTTGCCTCTTCGGTATCTTCTTCAATATAATCAACAATCCCTTTTACCAGCGAATGAGTAAGCCTGGTCTGAACTTTTTCCTCTCTCCAGCTTTCATCTTTAACCTGCTCCATGCCTTTATTCTTTACTGTCTCTGCAAACTCGACAAGCCTTTCTGTCGCATCCTGCCGCCTGTTCAGAATGACATCCTCAACCCTTTCCAAAAGATCTTTGGGAATTTCCCCATAAACTTCTATCAATCCGGGATTTACAATTCCCATATCCATACCTGCTTTTATAGCATGGTAAAGAAATGCGGAATGCATAGCTTCACGCACCCTATCATTTCCTCGGAATGAAAATGAGATATTGCTGACACCGCCGCTTACCTGTGCGCCGTGAAGATTTTGCTTAATCCACTTCACAGCATTCATATAATCAACAGCATAATTATTATGCTCATCTATACCGGTTGCAACTGTTAGAATATTCGGATCGAAAATAATATCCTCAGCCTGGAAGCCTACATCTTTTGTCAGTATGTCATAAGCGCGCTTGCAGATCGCAATTTTTCTTTCATAACTGTCAGCCTGTCCCTTTTCATCAAAAGCCATTACGATCACTGAGGCTCCATACATCTTTACTTTTTCAGCATGCTCTTTGAATTTCTCTTCGCCTTCCTTCAGTGAAATTGAATTCACTATGGACTTCCCCTGGACGCACTTCAGTCCTGCTTCAATGACAGACCACTTTGAAGAATCAATCATAATAGGAAGCTTGGATATATCTGGCTCTGAAGCAATAAGGTTTAGAAATTTTGTCATCACTTCTTCGGAATCCAGCATGCCTTCATCCATGTTCACATCTATCACCTGCGCTCCGCCTTCTACCTGGTGGCGTGCAACAGTCAAAGCATCTTCATATTTTTCTTCTTTGATTAATTTTTTGAACTTTGCAGAACCCGTTACATTGGTTCTTTCTCCGACGTTTACAAAATTACTTCCTTTAAACACAGTCAATGGCTCAAGTCCGCTGTATCTGGGGAGAGGTTCGATTTTAGGAGGGACGCGCGGCTTGTATTTCTTTGCAACGTCTGCAATGGCTTTTATATGTTCAGGTGTAGTTCCACAGCATCCCCCGACAATATTTAATAATTCTTCTTTCAAAAATTCTTCAATCTGAATTGCCGTTGACTCGGGTGTTTCATCATATTCTCCGAATTCATTC
>JBBSDT010000283.1:0-4687 GCA_038240405.1 Ignavibacteria bacterium | reverse complement strand
ATACAATCTGATTAGTAAGACTGTCATTATTAAGACCCGTCTTAGACCAGTTATATCCTCCATCTGCAGACCTGTAAATTCCATCATATTGCATTCCTGCAAAAATTATATTGCCTTCAGAAATCATAGAGCGTACATTTCCGGTTTGCATTTGTGTTTGTTCCCATTGAGAAAAAACCTTTATATTGCATATTAAAAAAACTAAAATTAAAAAAAATTTTCTTTTCATAAAATAATTAGAATTAAGTATTAACTAATAAATTAGCTGGAATATATTCATTATTGTTTATCCGCATTGTTCGCAAAATATATCGCTAAGGTCATATATCTGTATTAACATACCCCGAAACAAAAATAAAATTTTTATCTCCATGAACCAAACTCAAATATTTTGAAGTGTAGCACTCTACTAAAATTTACATTACTAAAAAGGCTGAAAATTTCTACTTTTAGATAAATAATAGATTATTAACGTAGACTCAGATGCGTGAACCTTCACAAAACCTCCACAAGCTAATAAAGTCTCTATCAAAATCCGAAAAAGGTTATTTTTTAAAAACAACAAAGAATTATAACTCTGAAGATAAGCAATACATTAAGTTGTTTAATGCAATAGACGCTCAAAAGGAATACAACGAAACTGAAATCAAGGATATATTCAGGAACGAACTATTTATACAGCAGCTTCATGTAGCAAAAAATTATCTGTTTAAAATTATTCTTAAATCACTATATCTATATAATTCGGAAAGTTCATTAAATTATAAATTCTCCGAATATATAAGTACAATATCCAACCTTTACAGCCGGGGATTATATACTGAAAGTCTTAAATTCATTCTAAAAGCCAAAGCCCAGGCCTACCAGTTTGAAAAATTTGATAATATATTAGAATTTATACGATGGGAAAAATATATTACAATTTCATTGACTCCTGAAGATATTTCTGAAAAATTAAAGATGCTTTCTAAAGAGGAATTTAGAGTTTTAGATATTCTTTTCAATATTATGAAATATAGAAATTTTTACTCGGAGATATTTTCTTTGCTCAGAAAAAATGGTTCTTTAAGGGGAAGGATTGAAGAAAGAGAATATAAAAGAATTATCAATGAACCTTTAATGAAGTCGGAGACAAATGCTATGAGCTATGAGTCTAAACTGCTGTATTTTCAGGTACTGATCATTTATTCCCAGGCAGAATCAAATGACAAAAATACTTATACCTATTCCGGAAAATTAATTAAATATATGAATTCAAATCCTGAAAGGATTAATGAATTCATAAAAGAATATGTTTTTGCAATGATAGAAAATCTAAGTTCTTCATTTAACCTGGGTAAATACAAGGAATCTCTTGAAGTAATCAACATGCTCAGGAATTTGAAGATCAAATCCAGTGAACAGGAAGAATATATTTTTCTTTCAACGTATGTTATTCAGTTCTTAATTTATATAGTCAGGTGTGAATTTTATGAAGCTTCATTACTCATAGCCGGCGTTGAAAAAAAATTGAATCTGCATGAAAAGAAAGAGGTCAGGATTACCGAGCTTCTGCTGTATCAGAATATATTTTATATTTATTTTGCTTTGGGGGAATATGAAAAAGCCCTTGCCTGGCTAAACAAAATCTTATCTACAAATTTTGATATACGGCAGGACATATATTCTCTTGCACATATTTTTAATTTACTTGTGCATTATGAATTGAATAATTTGGAGTTGCTGAGTTATGCTGTGGTTAATACTTACCGTTATTTATACAAAAGAAAAAAGCTTTATAAATTTGAAGAAATAGTTTTGAAATTTATAAGGAGGATCTCAAAAGCAGATGACATTACAGAAGAATTTAAATTCCTTAAGTGGAATTTATCAAAACTGATTGATGATCCATTTGAAAGAATTCCACTTGAATATTTTGATTTTATTTCCTGGCTTGATAGTAAAATTTCAGGACTCTCTTTTATCGAAGTTAAAAAAAAGAAAATAAAAAGCGTTTAGAAATACGATTAAGCATCATTAAACATTGTAATTATTAATCAATGTTGGTAATTTACAAGCAATTCAATTAATCCCAGAAACTTCTTATGAGCGATAAAGCTCTTCAGGCAAATTCATATAAAAACATACTAATAAGTGAAATAGATAACCCCGGAGCTTTAAAAGTTGGAATGGTTCAGCTTAACCGCCCGGATGTTTTGAATGCCTTAAATATTGAACTCATGAAAGAAGTTGTTGAGGCATTGGAAAAGTTTGATAAAGATGTTAGCATCGGGTGCATAGTAATTACCGGCAATCAAAAAGCATTTGCCGCCGGAGCAGACATAAAAGAAATGGCTGAAGCAACTGCGGTGGAAATGCTTTTGAGGGATCAATTTGCAAGGTGGGATAAAATAAGAAAGATTAAGAAACCTATAATTGCTGCAGTCAGCGGGTTTGCTCTCGGCGGCGGCTGCGAGCTTGCAATGACTTGCGATATGATTGTCGCCGCTGAAAATGCAAAATTCGGTCAGCCGGAAATAAACCTTGCAGTTATGCCCGGAGCCGGAGGTACACAGCGCCTTACGAAAGCTATAGGCAAAGCCCGCGCAATGGAAATGATACTCACGGGTAAATTGTATACTGCAAAAGATATGTTTATGGCAGGCTTAATTACAAAAATAGTTGATAATGATTTATACCTGGATGAAGCAATTGAGCTTGCAAAGGATATTGCATCCAAGCCATCAATTGCAGTTCAACTCGCAAAAGAAGCCATTTTAAAGTCTTTCGATGCAACAATAGAATCAGGATTGGACTTTGAGCGGAAAAATTTTTACTTATTATTTGCAACCGAAGATAAGTTTGAGGGCATGAAAGCATTTAGTGAAAAGAGAAAGGCAAAATGGAAAGGGGTTTAAGGAAAGTATTATCCGCCTTCTTAAAATTTAATTTCTTTCCCTTTTTTAAAAAATACTCTGTTAACTGCTTCTTAGTTTGTTCTATATATAAAATATTGAAATACAGCTTAATATATAACTCCAAGTATTCGTTTACCCTATTTGCATTTATATTTTTATTTTCGAATTCATTATATTCACAAATTGGATCTGAAAAAGTTCCAAGCGATAATTTGCCTGATGACGAACTCAATGCTCAACAGGTAATTGAAAAATATAAGCCTGCTCTGATTTCGATATGGATGAATGATAAAAATTACTATTCTAATACTACCTATACATACCAGGACACGACTATTCTTAACGGAAGCGGATTTTTTATAAATGAAGACGGTCTGATCGGGACAAATTATCATGTGGTTGAACAGATTGACAGCCTGATAGTAAAAACGAGTGATGGCACATTTTATAATGCTGACCTTTTGCTGGTTGAAGAGAAGAATGATTTTGCTTTAATCAGGCTCATTGGAACTGACGGCAGAAAATTTCCGGTAGTTACACTTGGAAATTCTGACGATTCAAAAGCAGGACAGGAAGTATTTGCAATAGGCAGTCCATTGGGTTTTGAATATACAATATCTTCAGGGATCATCGCCGCCGTTAGAGAAAATGAAAAAGTGAACTTTGAAGACCCAGTAACATACCTTACAAAGGAGAAGACATTTGAAAAAGTTTTGCAAATAACGGCAGCAATTTCACCGGGTAATAGCGGCGGAGCCTTGTTTAATACCAAAGGAGAAGTTATAGGCATTACTGCTTATACATATCTTGGCTATGGGAATTTAAATTTTGCTGTGGCAATCAATGGTTTTAAAAAACTATTGAGTCTTGCCGAAAGCAGCGATATTGAAAATAATGATGAACTGAAATCAAAAAAGAAAGAAAGTCTCTTCAACTCAGATTATAAAATTGCTTCTACTCTCAAATCCCAGCTATCCTATGACTGGCTTTATTCCCGACAAAAAGATACAATGAAAACACTTGATACTTTTATAGTCAGACAGGATTCCATTAATAAAATTAACTTCAAAAAAGCGGAAAAATTCTATCAGAAGTGTCTTGAACTTAAACCTGATACTTTTTTAGTCTATCAGGACCTTATGGATATGTATGTATTAACCGATAATTTTCAGAAAGCTGAAAATTTGTATAAAGATATCAGACAGAAATTCGAATCAGACAGCCTGTTAAACCTATTGTCTTCCAACCTGGCTTCTGCTTATTCAACTTCCAAAGATTACAAAAAAGCCCTTGAGTTTTATAAAAAGATGCTAAGGCAGGATACTTCGCAATATTTTATTCATTATGAGATTGCAAATCTTTACGAACAAATGAAAGATTATAAACAGTCAATCAGAGAATATAAAAATCTTATAAAACTGGATTCGAATTATTCCGATGCATATATTCAGCTTGGAAAAATATATTTTGAAAAGTTTAATGATAAACGGAAAGCAAAACATTACTTGCAAACAGCCTACGAAAAAGAATTATTGCTTACCGGTTATACGCCATATAACTCTGATTTACATTATTATCTGGGAATGATAGCTGTAAAAGAAGGAAGAAAGCTAGACGCAATAATTGCATACATGGATCTGAAAAATACTTATGATAATAATGGAGGCAACAACAATGAAAAAAAGGTTGCTTTATATAAGGCAATATTGAATATGGAAGAATAATGCATAGGGTATAAATTATATACAAGTGATCGCAAGCAACAGAAATTGAACATTGCAGCTTGAATT
>JBBSDT010000282.1:0-4724 GCA_038240405.1 Ignavibacteria bacterium | reverse complement strand
TTGAATGTACCGACTATAAAAGTCATAAAGAAGTGAAGAGTTCAACTTACAAATTCCTAAGGTATAGAAACAGAAGAAATAAAAAACGTAATCTTATTAAATTGAAACGGCACTAGCATTTAATTTAAGCATTATGATTTCGACGCTTGCATTGCTTGCAGGAGGAAAGGCTACAAGGCTTGAACCGGTTTCCACTACTATTCCTAAATCAATGATTATTGTTGCAGGTAAGCCTTTTATTGCTCACCAGCTGGAACTGATTAAAAAAAACAATATTTCTAAAGTTGTTTTGTGTATAAGCCATATGGGAGAATATATCAAAAATTACATTGGAGGTGAAAACAACTTCAACTTAAAGATTGATTTTTCTTTCGACGGTGAAAAGCTTCTTGGAACAGGAGGGGCTTTGAAAAAGGCTCTACCCTTGCTCGGCGATAACTTTTTTATCATGTACGGGGATTCCTATTTAGACACTGATTTTGCGAAAATAAATGAATATTTTTTTCTAAAGAATAAAAAGGGACTGATGACGGTTTTTAATAATGAAGACAAGTGGGACTCAAGCAACATCGAGTATGATGACAATAAGATTATAAATTACAATAAAAAATTTCCTACCAAAAAAATGAAATATATAGATTATGGGTTAGGAATTTTAAATAAATCTGCATTTGATGATTTTAAGAATTTAGATAAGTTCGATCTTGAAGAAGTTTATGTAAATCTTTTACAAAAAAAGCAATTAGCAGGATTTGAAATAAAGGAAAGGTTTTTTGAAATTGGTTCATTTGACGGTCTTGAAGAAACAAACCGCCACCTGACAATGAATAAGGGCAATTAAATTATTAATGGACATTCAATCTTACATAAACAGCTATTTAAACGAAGTAACAGAAATAACAAATATTATCGATAAGGATGCGATTGAAAAGATTATTAAAGTAATATACAGTGTCAAAAATAATAATGGAAGATTATTTATTCTTGGTGTGGGAGGAAGCGCCGGTAATGCTTCTCACGCGGTTAATGATTTTAGAAAAATTGCAGGAATAGAATGTTATTCACCCACAGATAATGTTTCAGAATTAACAGCAAGGGTAAATGATGATGGATGGGATAGTACTTTTGTGAACTGGCTAAAGGGCAGCCGGCTGAATTCGAATGACTGTATATTAATATTTTCCGTAGGAGGCGGAAATATAGAAAAACAAATAAGTGTTAATCTGGTAAATGCCGTTAAATATGCTAAAGAAGTTGGAAGTTCTGTGATTGGTATAGTTGGAAAAGACGGAGGTTATACTGCAAAAGTTGCCGATGCCTGTCTTATAATCCCAACAGTCAACAAAGAAACCATTACACCGCATGCGGAATCATTTCAGGCTGTCATCTGGCATTTAATAGTTACTCATCCAAGTATAAAGTCATTTGAGATGAAATGGGAAGAAGTCCAGGTTTCTGAGAAATGAACAAAGCAATATTTTTGGACAGGGATGGAGTCATCAATGAATTGATTTATAATTCACTGAGGAATGAATATGAACCGCCTCATAATGTAAAAGATTTACAAATATCAGAATTTGCTGTTAATACATTACAGCTATTTCAGACAAACGGCTTTAAATTATTTCTGATTTCTAATCAACCGGATTATGCAAAGGGGAAAACATCCCTAAAGAATCTGATTCAAATTCATAATGAATTACATAATATTTTAATTTATAACAAAGTGTATTTCTCTGAATACTATTATTGTTATCATCATCCCAATGGGATAATTCCGGAATTTTCATACATGTGTAACTGTCGTAAACCAGATACATTTTTTACTAATAAAGCCATTTCGGATTATGAAATTGACCCAAGTCAATCCTGGTTAATAGGAGACCGTGAAACCGATATTGAGTGTGGAAATAGAACAAATCTAAGAACGATTCAAATACATTCAGATCCTGTTATTAGAGGAAATGATAAAGCTGATTTCAAGGCACTCAATTTACACCAGGCCTCGAAAATAATTTTCGAATCTAATTAATAATTATAATGGGTAAAGATTTAAAAATTAAAATATTTGCAGATGGTGCAAATTCAGGTGAGATGAAGAAAGCATACACAGCTGGCATCATAAGCGGCTTTACAACCAATCCTACATTGATGAAAAAAGACGGAGTAACGGATTATAAAGCCTTTGCGAAAGATGTTCTTTCAGAAATAAAGGAAATGCCGGTGTCCTTTGAGGTTTTTACTGATGATTTCGATTCCATGGAGAGACAGGCTAAAGAGATAAATAGCTGGGGTACGAATGTTTATGTAAAAATTCCAATTACTAACACAGAGGGCATGCCATCCTATGAATTAATAAAGAGACTATCTGACATGGGCATTAAACTCAATATAACTGCAATACTTACTTTAGAGCAGGTAGAGAATGTTTCCAAAAATATTAACAATGAAACTGCAACGGTAGTCTCTGTATTTGCAGGGCGAATTGCCGATACCGGCAGGGATCCTGTTCCCATTATGAAAAGATCAGCAGAAATTTTAAGCAAGCTAAATAAAACAGAATTGCTCTGGGCAAGTTCAAGGGAACTGCTGAACATTTTTCAGGCACAGGAATGCGGATGCGATATTATAACTGTTACGAATGATATCTTAAAAAAGCTGCATATGGTAAATAAGGATTTAAAAGAGCTGTCACTTGATACGGTAAAAATGTTTTACAATGATGCACAATCGGCGGGTTATAACTTTTAATTAATTTCGATGCAATTGTGTCTAAAGCAAAAGAAAAGATTTTTTTATTTTTATCCGATCTTTTATTTATCAATTTAGCCTGGATAGTCTATTATTATATACGAATTGAATCAGGATGGATTGTATATGCCAACCCTCCCGCTTTTTTATTACCATTAATTGTTATTTATTTATACTGGCTTGTAATTTTTTCTTTTGCAGGATTATATCAGCATTGGTTTGTAAGATCAAGATTTGAGGAATTTTCTTCAATATTAAAAACAGTTTCCTTTGGTTGTTTAATATTGTTCTTTATAATATTTATAGATGATTTCATGAACAATGCTCCGATTATTTCAAGATTTCTTATCCTGATATATTGGTTAATATTGGTAATCTGTGTAAGCCTTGGAAGAATAATTATACGGAGTATTCAAAGAAATCTTCTGGAAAAAGGAATTGGTCTCAGAAATACCTTGATTGTCGGAGTTGGAGAAAAGGCGAATAATCTCAAAGCAATGATAGACAGATTTCCCCAACTGGGATATAAAATTTCAGGTTTTATAAGCGTTAATAATAATAGTGGCAATGGAAAATTAATCTATGGAAATCTGGAGGAGATTTCAGAGATAATTGAAACTGAAAATATATCAGAGATACTAATTGCCCTTGAGTCCTTTGAAAAGGAAAAACTAATTGACATTTTAAGATATTGTGCAGAAAAGAAGGTGAATATGAAAATTCTGCCGGATATGTATGAAATAGTCAGCGGGATGGCTAAGACAAATCAGATATATGGCGTGCCCTTAATCGAGGTGATGCCGGATATCATGTCACCTGCGGGAAAGTTAACCAAGAGAATATTAGATGTAACCGTATCACTGCTTGCTTTATTAGTACTTTCGCCATTACTAATACTGATTGCTTTACTAATCAAAATTGATACAAGAGGTGAAATATTTTACAAACAATTGCGTGTTGGAAGAAGGGGTGAAGTGTTTATTATGTATAAATTCCGATCAATGATTTTAGATTCTGAAGAATACGGACCGGAATGGGCCGGTGAAAATGATTCAAGAATAACACGGGTTGGAAGATTTATAAGAAGAATGTATCTTGACGAATTTCCGCAAATGATAAATGTTCTCAAGAATGAAATGAGTCTTATCGGACCAAGGCCCGAACGCCCATATTTTGTGGAAGAGCTTAAAAAAGAAATTCCTTATTATTATAAAAGACTTTCAGTAAAACCCGGCATTACAGGTTGGGCTCAAATAAAACATAAATATGATTCTTCCCTGGAAGATGTTAAAACCAAGATACAATATGATTTTTATTATATTGAAAATATGAGCCTGAAGCTGGATTTCAAAATAATGATAAATACTATAATTGTAATTCTTTTAATGAAAGGGCATTAGGAATTTGAAGAAAACATTAGTAATCATTCCCACTTATAATGAAGCAGATAACATTCTAAGAATAATTCCGGAAGTATTTAAAAACTCAACAGCTGAGAATCAATTTAATATCCTCGTTATTGACGACAATTCACCTGACGGAACAGCGCAATTGGTGGAGAATCTTAATAATGAAAATGTATATCTTCTCAAAAGAGAAAAAAAATCCGGGTTAGGAACTGCCTATGTTGCAGGATTTCATTATGCGATAAAGAACGGATATGATTTTGTTTTTGAAATGGATGCGGATTTTTCCCACGATCCTAAGTATTTAAAAGGATTCATCGTTAAAATTTCCGAAGGTTACGACCTTGTAATCGGTTCAAGGTATGTTAACGGCATATCCGTACTAAATTGGCCTCTGCGAAGGTTAATTCTGAGCTACGTTGCATCAGTCTACACAAGAATAATAACCGGACTTAAAGTAAAGGATACTACAGCAGGGTTTATGTGCTATAAGGTTTCTGCCCTTAAACAAATCAATCTCGATGAGGTAAAATCAAACGGTTATTCGTTTCAGATTGAAATGAAATT
>JBBSDT010000281.1:0-4739 GCA_038240405.1 Ignavibacteria bacterium | reverse complement strand
TTGTTCAAAGTATCATTATTCAAATAAATTTTAAAATCCCTTATTCTTAAACTGTTGTCGAGTGAGCCGCCTTCCAGACCAATAGTTATTAAAAAATCAAAAATGTTTTTTTGTTTCGGACTCCCCACCGTTGGCATTAAATCAAGCCATACTTCCTGTTGAGATACTGAGACATTAATTTTTTCACTCTCACCTATTTTTTCTGAGCCGGAACAACCTAAAAGAAAAAATGCAAGACATGTTACAACAATATTTTTCTTTCTATAATACAAAAGCTTGAAAATTATATAAACAATGAGACCGGCGGAAGCATCAGCAACCCAATCATAAAAATCACAACTCCTGTTTGGCACAAAATATTGATGCAGCTCGTCACTTAAACCATATAAAGCCGTGAATAATAAAGAAAATTCTAATGCATACTTTTGCAAGTTAACATTTTTCCTCTGATTTTTTAAGGAATAAAAAAATAGGATAAAAAGAATTGAGTATATAATTACATGGACAATTTTATCACTAAATTCAAAATCAACCGAAGGGAAATTATCGCCCGGAATTGAAGAGAGAACAAAAATTAATATGCAATAAAATATTAAAATGTAATGAGCTTTATTTTTTATGTTCAAGCTTGTCTTAATGTAATTAAAGTAAATGGTATTTCACTAAGCAACTGCCCTGCCTGAGTGGAAGCGGGGCCTGTATGCTTAAATAAATTATCTCCGCACTTTCCGTGAATATAAACACCTGCAATTGCGCTTGTCATTATATTTTTAGTTTGAGCGCATATTCCAGAAATAATTCCGGATAAAACATCACCGGTCCCAGCGGTTGCAAGGTTTTGTTTCCCGGTGCTGTTAATATAACAGGAATTTTCGTTTACTGTAATAGTCGGACTGTTTTTTAAGAGCAGAACAACCTTATGCTCTTTTGCGAAATTAACTGCAAGCTCATAGAAATTATTTCTAACGTCTTCTATGTTTTTATTAATTAAGTTTGAAAACTCTCCGATATGAGGTGTAAGAATAATATTTTTATTTTTTAGCAGCTTTAAGTTATCTTTAAATGCCGATAAAGCATCTGCATCAATAACATAATTTTTATTGTTTTCCTTAACAATTTTTCTAACGAGTTCAAGAGTTTCGGGATTTTTGGAAATACCCGGACCAATCAAAACGGTGTCAGCCCATTCGAGCCTGGAAGCCATCCCGTCATAACTTTTCAATGCCAGAGAGTGCTCCTCCGTTTCACTTAGAGGCAAAGTCATTACTTCCGTAAGCTTACATGCCATAACAGAGCTAATTGATTCCGGCACGCCAATAACAACTGCACCACTGCCGGCTTTCATTGCTGCCTGTGAGCAAAGATAGGCAGCTCCTGTCAGCCCTCTGGAACCTGCTAAAACAAAGACTTTTCCATTTGTATATTTATTTGAGTTAATTTTCCGTACCGGTAACATTGATAAAACATCATTTTTCTGTGTCTCAAAAATTTCTTTTTTATTAAACTCCAAAAATTCCGAAGATGATACCCCTATATTTATAATTTTAGATTTTCCTGAAGTTTCTTTTCCTTTATAAAACAAGGAATGAAATTTTTTTACACCCATTGCAAGTGTAACGTCAGCTTTTACAGATATCGTATTCTGATTATAATTATACAGACCGGAAGGGATGTCCAGCGAAAAAACAAATTTTCCGGATATGTTATTTACCTCTTCAATAATATCTTTGATACGGTTATCTAATTTTCCCTTGAATCCGACTCCAAATATGGCATCAATAATTAAACTTGCGGGAGGAGTTTCTTTTCTTAATGCTTTGGCATCTTTAATATAGTGAATTGTTACGTCCGGGGATTCAATGTTCTTAAGAATATTATAATTAATCTTTGCAAGGTCCGATAAATCCTTCTCAGGATAAAGCGTAAGAATTTTTACCTTTGCATGACCAGCAATTAAATGCCGGGCTGTAACAAATCCATCGCCGGCATTATTTCCTTTTCCAGTTAAAATTATTATTTCATTCCCGAACGATTTACTAAATTTAAGAATATATCGTGCGGCATTTGCACCGGCATTTTCCATCAACAAAATGGCGGGAATCTGAAGTGAGGAGATTATCTTTTTTTCTGCTTCAAGTACGTCTTCATTAAAAAAAATACTTTCCATGTATCAATTCAATTATGCTATAATAGATTTCATTTTTTTTATGGCATCTTTTTTATTCCCTGAATTGAATATAGATGCACCGCATACAAACATATCCGCTCCGGCTTCGGAGATTTCTTTTATATTATCGACACCAATTCCTCCATCAACCTCAATGCAGCAATCAGGATTATATCCGGAAATCATTTCCTTTAACTTTCCTATCTTGCGAACCGAATTGTCAATAAATTTCTGACCTCCAAATCCCGGGTTTACACTCATTATTAAAACATAATCTACAAATCTTATTATATCTTCAAGCATAAATACAGGCGTAGAAGGATTAAGGACTACGCCAGCTTTTATTCCCAGATCTTTTATCTGGTGTATGATTCTGTTCAGATGAAGATTATTTTCAAAATGCACTGAAATATAATTTGCACCTGCGCGGTGAAATTCATCTATGAATCTTTCCGGGTTGTCAATCATAAAATGAACATCAAGAGGTAAATCAGTAATTTTATCCACGTCAGAAACAATTTTTGCGCCAAAACTGATGTTAGGAACAAAGTGCCCGTCCATAATATCGCAGTGAATTATGTCGGCGCCAGCCTCTTCAACCTCAATTATTTCATCTTTCAATTTGGAAAAGTCAGCGGAAAGAATAGAAGGGCAAATTTTTTTTATCACTTAGCTGTGAGAATTTATCTTTTTATTTAGGATTCTTTGGATCTTTAGAATCTCCTTTGCTTGTATTGTTTTCTTGTTTTTTTACTGCGGGATTTTTGTCAGTTTTCTTTTCAGCGCTCTTATCAGGAATTGGTACTTTTGGAGACGGAGCCTTGGGTTCCTCTTTCGTTTTTTCCTTCACATCAGGTTTTTTGGCTGCATCCTGTTCCTGAGGATTATTCTTATCGGTGGCAGCTCCCTGGTCACCATAACCTTCATCGCTCTCCCTCTGGATAATAACTTTTTTCCTTGCAACGAATAAATCTATTGAAGTATTTTCGTTAGCAGATTTATCAACTTTGGGATACTGATCAATTATCTGTCCGGAAGGAAGCTGATTATTCGTCTGGTAAGTTATTTTTCCAATTTTAAGCTTGCTGTCTAAAATTATTTTTTTTGCTTCATCCAGATTTTTGCCGGTAAGATTTGGAATTTTAAGATCACCTACAATCGGTCCGTCACTTAATATCAGATCAATTGAAGAATTTTTTTTAACTTTGCTTCCCGGCTGTATGATTTGTGAGATTACAAAGTCTTCCGGAAATTCATTTGTGTTTTTCCTGACGCTCTCACCGACCTTTAATCCCCTTTGCTCTAAAGTAAACTTAGCATCTCTTAGAGACCTGCCTTTTAAATTTGGAACTTCAGAAAGCTGCTCACCTCCGCAAATTGTAACATAAATTCTTCTGCCATACTTAACAATTTCATCGGTGGGCGGGTTTTGATCCAGAATTTGTCCAAGTGGAATGCTCTCATCATATTTAACGTCAGCCTGTTTAATCTCAAGTCCCCCTTCTTCAATTACCTTTTTTGCTTCTATGTAATTTAAGCCGGTAACCTTGGGGACTATTACAGTATCAGAATGCTTTACATACCAGGGCATTATCACATTATTTGCAAGAAAAAACAAGCAAAATAATATCCCAAAGAAAATTAAAATCTTTTTTAACATTTATAAAATTAGTTATACAAACGAATAAATGAAATATACTTAGATTGACACGGAAGCTATTTAACCAATATCATTTTTTTAGTATCTTTGAAATCTCCGGCTGTAACGGAATAATAATAAATACCACTTGATAAATTGCCCGCATTAAAGGTTATTTGTTTTGGACCTTGTGTCTGAACCTCATTTACCAAAGTGGCAACTTCTCTTCCAACAATATCATAAACCTTAAGTGAAATAAATCCATTCTTCTGTATGTAATAACTTATGGTTGTACTGGGATTAAATGGATTTGGATAATTTTGAAATAATTCATATGTGTTGTTGAATCATGCTGTGCCATTAATATTGCACACCATCCTCTTCTATCCGCTGGATCTTGTACTAAATATCTTACGCTTCCATTTGTCTGATAATCGTAAGACACCGACCAAAGATGTGTGTAGTGTTCTCCTGGACCAAGGATTGGCCGCGGTGGTTCCTGGGCAAGTAACAATCCGGTTACGAAGAAAACCAATAATAATAATAGGCTAAATAATTTCTTTAACATAATTCCCCTCCTCAAATTAAGTTGTTAATGTTTTAAAAAAACGTTAACAGATTTAATAAATTTGTTTGCCGCGAACGTAAGTTTTTAAAATATACCTTTACACTCATTGGAATAAAATCCATTTCACTCCCCGAAAATCCTACCTAATCATTTCTCGGAAGAATTTCTTTTGAATAAAAATTAATCCACATCGAGGGGTAAAAAGAATTATGTAAGATTATTTTGAAACTAGTGCCGTTTCAATTTAATAAGATTACGTTTTTTATTTCTTCTGTTTCTATACCTTAGGAATTTGTAAGTTGAACTCTTCACTTCTTTATGACTTTTATAGTCGGTACATTCAAATACAAATTTTTTCATCTCTG
>JBBSDT010000280.1:0-4746 GCA_038240405.1 Ignavibacteria bacterium | reverse complement strand
CTATCTTTATCTTTTTGCCAAAGGCTTTAGTTCTGCAGATATGCCTCAATGGCTTTATAACTCGGTTTTTATGCCTTTTTACATATACCAGACGGCAATGTTGTTTATCGGCTTATACTTATTTGTCGGCAAAGTAATTAAGGCGCCTTTTGCGTTGGCATATATTGTTTTGAAAAAATTTAAGACTACCCATTCAGTATTGGAAAGATTTTCAAATAAGAAAACAGTTAAAAAAATTAATTATTCACGAAGAATGTTTATAAAAAGCTCGGCTGCGCTTGTTTCAGGATATGCTTTTATCGGTTCGACACTCGGGGTCCTAAACAGTGATGACTATGAAATAATCCGTAAGGAGATCCTAATCCCCGGATTGCCTGCAGAGCTAAAGGGGCTAACAATTACATTGGTATGTGATATTCATTCCGGACCATTTATGAGGGAAAATTTAATGAGAGAATACGTTGAAGTCATAAATGATCTGAAATCAGATTTTATTTTTATTCCGGGGGATATTACTAATTCGAATAAAAATGAAGTTCATCCCTTTGCAAGTGCGTTTAAAGATCTGAAAGCAGGCAAAGGCATTTACGGAACTCTTGGCAATCATGATTACTTTTCCGATCCGGAATACATAGCCAACGTGGTAATGAACGAAACTCCGATAAATCTCCTACGGAATGATTCAAAAATTATAAGTGTAAATAATAAAGAGATATGTATTGTAGGTGTTGAGGATACAAGGCAGAGCGGGGCTAACCCGGACCCCGTGCTTATGAATTATTTTCAATCCACAATGGATAATACTAGAAAAAAGCTTTCAGAAAGCAATCTTGATTACAACTCAGTTCCAAAGATACTTTTATTTCATAAGCCATATTTCTTTGATATTATAAGTAAAGAAAGTCCTCAACTTGTTCTAAGCGGACATACACATGGAGGGCAGGTTGTACTTGCAAAGCTTGGGAATATAAATATATCTTTTGCAGGCGCGATCAGCAAGTATATCAGTGGTATATATGAGTCGGGCAAATCGACTATGTACGTATCGCGCGGGATCGGCAGTGTGCTGTTGCCGGTTCGTGTAAATTGTGCTCCGGAGATAACGCAGATTACTTTGGTTTAGGCGACCTCAAATGGGACGGTGTTTCGCAGCGTTACTGGTGAGAACTTTTTTTGGATTTGCAGACAACAATAAATTTTAGATTCGAAAATAACCTCACTCCTGCCCCTGCTGCGCGGCAAGGCGGGCCTCTCCAAAAAAGGAGAGGGGGGATTGCGATCTCGCTTTCAAATCTGTTTAAAATCTTCCTCATTGATTTTTATCTTATGCCCTTCAACTGAAGTTTGTTTATTGGAACACCGCTCACCTCGCTAAGCTTGTCGAAGCGCCTAAAAATTGCGGGGATGACAGCTCTGGGAATTTTAAAAGAATTGAAGTCAAGGATGTCGGACATTCAGAGCTCTGTATGCGTCCTGAATCAAATGTCCTATTTTTGTTATAATTTTGAATATTTTGAGAACTTTTGGACTTTTCGCGCATGTGTCTGAGCATTTCGCGATTGATTTATAGTTGTTCGCGATCGTGTTTCAACTGTTCGTTTTTGATTTTCAGTTGTTCGCATTCCCGTTTCAGGAGTTCGCGATTGTGAAACAACTTTTAGATTTTAAGTTTGAAGTGTTCGCTTTTAAGTTTAATCATTTCGCACTTCTGTTTTGTCTCTCCGCTTTGGTGTTTCAACTGTTCGCAACTCCGATTATTAGTTCGATTCCGTGTAAGTTCTCTTCGCGGCAATGTAAATGTATTCCGCGATTGGTTCTTATTAGATTTCTGTTGTGAAAAAATGCTTTTCTCTCCTTCTCGGGGACTTTGTTCCCGTGTTTTGTTTCTTGGTTCTCGTGTAAATTCGCTAAGTTGTCTTGCACAGAATGATTTCTCCACATTTTAGTTTCTTTATTTTGTATTGCGGTTTCTTTCCACCACATTTCCGTTGTTTCTTTTTAGAGTCCGGAGACTTCTTTCCGGATTTTACGTTGATTGTCGCGAATTGCGGAAGCATTGCAGCGCATTGTCGTTTCTTTTCTCAGAATAAAAGTTTCTTAGTTCTATAAGTTATTCATTTCTAAGATTTTACTTTTCTTCTTTCAGCATCGCAGAATGCTGATTGGATCCTTCACTTCACCCCGCTTCGCTCCGTTCGTTTAGGATGACAAAATCCATTTTTTCAACAATTTCAAAGAACAATTAAACAATAGTAACAAGTTTAATTCATTTTGTCAAAGGAAAATTTTCATTGTTTCTGAAAGCGAAAATAAAAATAGCAATGTGTAGAACCTTATCAGCTGCGGATTTTATAAGGTAATGTAAGTTATAGATTTTTGTTATATGAAGGCTTGAAAGAATTAATGAAGATTATTCTTCTTTTGTTTTTAATTCCTTGCGGAAATAACCTCACCCCCTGCCCCTGCCTCGCTGCGAGGCAAGGCGGGCCTCTCCGAAAAAAGGAGAGGGAAGTTTTTTTGGTTTTATTTATAGGATCAGATATTATCTATTTTTTTTATATTTATAAATTCTTTGATTGCTTTAATGACCTTGTCTATATTATTTATCACTGCTTCATTCTTAAATCTTAATTCATTATAGCCCAATGAACTAAAACAATCTGTTCTTGCTTTATCATATTCCATTTGTTCTGGCTCGTTATGACTTTCGCCGTCAACTTCTATTATTAGTTTTTCAGAAAGACAAACAAAATCAGCAATACATTTTTCAATTGCATGTTGTCTTCTGAATTTACTCCTAATTTTTTATTTCTTATGGCATCCCACATTATAGACTCAGCCTTTGTTTGATTTTTTCTGTTTTCTAGAGTAAATTTTTTTATATTTTTATAAGTCTCAGAATCAGTCGTAACATATCCGGGGATTTTGGTTTTCTCCCCTCTCCTTTTTTGGAGAGGCACGCCTTGCCGAGCAGCGAGACAGGGGTCGGGGGTGAGGTTATCTTTCGCTTTTCTCCATGCTCACATCAGACTAATGAATAGAAATATAAAAATCAAATTCTTATGTTGTTCATTCAGAAGCATGGCAATCATGTTTCTTCAATCGTGTTTTAATTATTGAAGAGATGTTTTTGACAAATTAAATTAATTTTTCTAAAATAAACATATTTTAATAAGTGAATAAAGTACTTATTGCTTCTTCGAATCCGCACAAGATAATTGAGATAAAATTTTTTTTAGAGCATGTACCTAGTATGAAAGTTTTATCGCTTCCTGATTTTGGAATTAATGTTGATGTTGTTGAAGACGGTACTTCCCTGGAACAAAATTCATTCATAAAAGCACGAGCTATATATAAACTACTGGAAATTCCTTCTCTTGCGGATGATACGGGTTTATTTGTGGATGCACTGGATGGCGAACCCGGGGTATATTCTGCAAGGTATGCCGGAGTCAATGCAACATACGAAGAGAATTGTGAAAAGCTTTTAAAGGCGATGGAAAGAGTACCGGAGAGAGAAAGGGTTGCCCGCTTCAAAAGTGTATTGTGCTATATGATTGATATAGATAATTACTATTTTTTCAGGGGGAATGTAGAGGGTAAAATAATCAGAGAAAAGAGAGGTGAAAACGGTTTTGGATATGATCCGGTATTTCTTCCGCAGGGATCAGACAGAACATTTGCTGAATTAACAGATGAAGAAAAAAACATTATCTCTCACCGAGCAATTGCATTACAAAAATTCAAGGAGTTTATTGTGTTAGATTTGCACCGGGAGCACTGATGTCAAATATACAGGCAATATATCCATAGAATTATTCCTGCCTGCACACAAGAAAAAAATAAATTTTCCCTTAGTATCATAATCTATTCATCTCTTCTATTTCTATTTCTTAATCCAACCATTATAGTGCAACAAAAATATTTGCGGTATCAGCCAACTATTTTTCAGATGAAGGAGATCCGACGGCGATTTTTATTTTCAAAGAATCCGTTCGAAACACAAAAATTTGTCATTCCGGCAATCTTTAGGCCGGAATCCAATCAACCCGAATTTAGCTTTTGGAAAGAATCTAATTCGAAATAAAAAAGTTTGTCATTCCCGCGATCTTTTGGCGGGAATCCAATCAGTCCGAATACCTTTCAGGAAAGAATCTTTTTGAATCATGCTTGACCTTCAATTCCACTATGGTTCGATTCAGATGATACCTTTCAATGACTTTGAAGCCAAGCCTGTAAAGTCTCAATTGCCCTAGGGTTCGATTCAATTTATTACTCCGCACAATGGAGGATATGACAGAAGAGGAGTCTCAATTCCATTATGGTTCGATTCAAATCAACATTGACATTGACGGTTTAATCGAAAAAGGTATGTCTCAATTCCACTATTTTTCGATTCAGACCTGGGTCAGGGGAAGGATAGTATAATCATCAGAAGTTAATATGAAATTTTTAGGGAAGTAAAATTAAATCAGAAATATTATTTCATTTTATAAATTACTTTCCCTTTTTCTTTTGCCTCTCCCAGTATAAGAGAGTTTGAATTTGCCCACTCTTCATCTGAATAATATAACAAGTCAAATGGAATATCAATATTATCTACTAACTTTTTGCTTAATCCTAATGCCATTAAAATTCTTTCATCAATTGATTTTTTTCTGAAACTTTTAGATACAATCAAAAGATCTATGTCACTGTTGGAATTTTGTTTATTCATTGCGTATGAACCGAATAAAATGATTTTAT
>JBBSDT010000279.1:0-4755 GCA_038240405.1 Ignavibacteria bacterium | reverse complement strand
TGAATATTGTGTTGATAACATTGATACAAAATCAAAGAACAAAATTAAAAATGAATTAAAATCTTTATTAAACAAAGCTGCCTGATTTCAGGCGGTCAACTTGAGTAACCTTATATAAACTGGTTTTAAGATCTCATTAAATCTTGCAGCACAAATAGCCGGTAAATAAACAGAGTTTCTTAAATACTTATTTCCTTTTTTGGATATTCTTGTTTTTCCTGTATGATAACCTGACTGATTCTGTATAACATCGTATCCTGCGTAACTTGTAAGCTGCTTATAGTTTTCAATCAAATCAAAACCATTTGTCTCAGCAATTACGCTTACGACCGTCAAGAGACCTACACCTTTGATAGTCATTATTTTTTTAATTTTGTTATTTAGCTCATCATCTGATTTTACCAGGTCTTTTATTTCTTGCACAATTTGTTTTAACTGTTTTTTGAAAAATAATATTTGATTCTCTAAACGTTTAACAGATTCAGCATTAGGATTGTGTGAAAATTCCTTTGCATGCTTTCTATTATTTAATTGTGTTAAGATTTCATTTATGCTGACTCGTTCTCTGGTAAGCTCCTTCAGCTTCTTGAAAATTAAAGTTGGAGCAACCCAGTGTTTTAAAGCTTTTTCAAGTCCGAACTGAGTGATAGCTTTGGCATCAAGACTATCGGTTTTAGATTTATTCTCCAAAGTCTTAAAAAAATTTTTGATCTTATTTGGTAAAATAACCGATATCATGCAATTGTTTTCATTTAAGAAGTAAGCCAGATTTTCATAATAAACTGCTGTTGCTTCAAGCACAAACCATAGAGGAACATCAGTGTTTTCTGATCTGAAAACATCGATGAAGTTAACGACTTAATAAGTTTTTTAAATCCGTTTCTGTCATTTGAGAAAGTAAATGATTTACTGATTTTTTGATTTAAAGATTCATCTAAAATTCCAAAGCAAACTGTAAAAGAATCTTTAGAAATGTCGATACCTGCTACTTTTTTAATGAGTTTCATAATTAATTTAAAAGTTTAATTTTAAAAGCAGAAAAATTGCATTAATTAGGCCAGGCTTCTTCTTATTCTAATCTCGTGGTATTATACAAGATTGCTATTGATAAAACTTTAGCATCCTTAAGTACTGTTCAGAATTTAAGAAGCTATCGGGAATGGGGAAAAATCTACGGGACGATATTCTAAACTCAGTTTAGATAACTTGGGATAAATCAGTCTCCCATTCCTTAAGCCTAATAAAAACTCATTTCCCTTCTTTTAATTTTACAAATTTCTTTTCTAAAAATCTAAACATTAATATACGAGGGATTTAATATTGGTAGCTGGAGAATGTTTGGTTTGTCGAAATATTCTTTTCCGTTTTCCTTATTGTACTAACTAAATTTCGTTCCTACGGGACTAAAACACATACTTACGTTAATTTTTCACTTTCAGAATAAGAAAAATTTTCCTTTGACAAATAGAATTAAAGTTCATAACTTTTTTTAAGTCAACTTTGAATACAATGAAAAACATCAAAGATGAACATTTAAACCCTGTTCTTTGAAATTGCCCAAAAAGCGAAATTCGTTTGCTAAATAATCAAAAAAGCAATTTTGTCATCCTGAACGAACGAGCGAAGCTGAGTGAAGGATCCAATCAGCTTCTCCTCCATCTGTCATCCCCGCAATCATTTGAGCGGGGAACCAGTCAACAAAGAGGTTGACCCATGAAGAGGATTATAGAAATGAAGGATTAATTCTAATAGCATAATACTTTTGCCAGATAATGAACCTGCCTTGCAAGCTCTGTAAGGTAGGTGAAGGATCCATCAGCAATCTGCGATGTTGAAAGAAGAAAAGTAAAATCTCTGAAATACAAACTAAACTACTGAACAATCAATCCGCACTGATAAAAGAAGAAAAGTAAAATCCGGAAAGAAGTCTCAGGACAGGAAAAAGAAGCAACTGAAATGTGGTATAAAGAAATCGTTCAACAGAATAAAGAAACAAAAAATCGCTAAAATCATTCGGTGCAAGACAACTTAGCGAATTTACATGAGAAGAAAGAAATGAAACATGAATACAAAGTCCCGGAGCTGAAGAGAAAAGTAAAATTACATACGGGAAATCTCTCAAAAATCAATCGCGGAATACATTTACATCACCGCGAAGAGAAATTACACGAAAGCGAACTAACGAAATGAGTTGCGAACAGTCGAAACATGGAAGCGAAGAAACAAAACAGAGGAGCGGAATGACTAAAATTTAAAGCGAACACTTCAAAATATAAATCTAAAAGCTCTTTAACAACCGCGAACAACTGAAACACAACCGCGAAATACCTAAAATCAAAAGCGAAATACCTAAAATTAAAAGCGAAGTACTGAAATTAAGTAAAAACCTCAAAAACTGGCCTAAAAGAGAAATATCCGTAAATACCGCACGCTCCCGTGAAATAAAAATCCCGATGGGAATGACATTATTATAAAATATAATTATCAAGAAATACGGATCCGGGTTGAATATTTCTCCCTTCGACCTGCTTTTATATTTATTGTCCAAATTCAAATAGGTATATTTACAATATGAAAATCAGCTTGAATTGGCTTAAAGAATATATTCCGGGTCTGAAAATAGATTCGATTGATGAACTTACCCCAAAAATGATCTCAATCGGACTGGATATTGAGTCCATAGAATACGAAGAAAAAATATTCGATAAATTCGTAATTGGCGAAGTTATAGAAAAACAAAAGCATCCGAATGCCGATAAGCTGAGCTTATGCAAGGTTAATATTGGTGATAAAATTCTGAGCGTTGTCTGCGGAGCGCCCAACGTTGATAGAGGACAAAAAGTCTGCGTTGCTCTTGAGGATGCAATTATTCCCAATGGAGGTTTTGAGATCAAAAGATCTAAAATCAGAGGAGAGCTTTCCGAGGGAATGATCTGTTCGGAAAAGGAATTGAATATTTCTCAGAATCATGAAGGAATCTTGATTTTAAACGGCGAGGCAAAAATCGGAGAAAAATTTTCCGATTACATGAAAATGAACGATATCATTTTCGAAATAGGTATTACTCCAAACAGGGGAGATTTATTTTCCCATATCGGGGTTGCAAGAGAAATAGCCGCTTTATATGACAAAAAAGTTTCGATCCCTGAGGTAAATATTAAAGAATCTGGTATTGAAACCACCGAACTAATAAAAATCACATTAAATTCCGATTTGTGTAAAAGATTTACAGGTAGAGTCATCCGGAATATAGAAGTCAGGGATTCACCTGAGTGGCTTAAAAAGAAACTTACTGCAATTGGCCTAAGACCCAGAAATAATATTGTGGATATTACCAATTTTGTAATGTTTGAAACCGGTCAGCCTCTTCATGCATTCGATTATGATAAAATACATGCCAAAGAAATAATTGTGAAAACTGCCACAGACAACGATAAGTTTGTTACACTTGATTCAAAAGAAAGGACCCTGAACAGCAACTCCCTTATGGTCTGTGATAAACAGGGATATTCGGGTATTGCTGGAATAATGGGCGGCATGTATTCTGAAATCACCAATGATACTACGAATATATTTATAGAGTCGGCTTATTTTGACCCGGTTTCAATAAGAAAAAATTCGAAGAAGCTCGGACTTCAGACCGATGCCTCGCAAAGATTCGAAAGAGGTGTTGATATCAATATGGTAACATACGCTTCCTTAAGAGCAACACAATTAATACAGCAAATTGCCGGAGGAGAAGTTTCAAAGCATCTTTATGATGTTTATCCTGATAAATTTGAAAAAATAGAAGTTGGGATGAGATTGTGCAGATTGAATGAGCTTATAGGCAGTGAATTTACTGAAGAAGAAGTGAAAAAATTGCTTGGTAAAATTGAAATAGACTATTCAAGGACTGAAAATGACCGGATGATTTTTGAAATTCCTGAATTCAGAAGATTGGATCTGAGCAGAGAAGTTGATTTAATAGAAGAAGCTGCAAGGATTTATGGATTTGACAATATAAAAGATGATACAAATTTTAATATTAATATAGTTAATTCAGGCAATTACGGCGCGACGAACATGGATAATTTAAACGACATTTCAAATCATTTAATCGGAAGGGGTTTCAACCAGGTAATTACAAATCCCCTGGTGGATGAAAAGAAGATAAAAATATTTACCGATAATCCTGCCCGCCTTTCAAATTCCATTTCTGCTGAGATGAATTCTCTCAGGTCAAACTTAAGTTATGGGATACTAAAGGTAATTAATAATAACTATAATAACTCAGGAAGAGACATTTCTTTGAGATTATTTGAACTAGGCAAAGTTTTCAGTGATTCGGGGAAGGTTTTCAAAGAGGAAAACGTATTATTGGTTTCATTGTCAGGGAAAAGAGATTCTGAATTGATTTATGGTGGGCAGAATAACTTTGATATTTTCGATATCAAAGGAGAGGTTGAAATGATTTTGTCTAAAATGAATCTTGAAAAATTTAGTTTATTTTACTATAATGACAAGGTTTTAGATGGCATAAAAATAGATATTCGTTTAAGTGATGAGGTGATCGGCAATATTTATAAAGCAGATAGCAGATTGAGGAAGGAATTTGATATAGAATCTGAAGTTTATATTGCTGAAATTTATCTGGATAGAGTTCTCCGGGTAAGAAGAGGTTCTACGCTTTACAGAGAAATCTCAAAATTTCCTTCTGTAAAAAGAGACCTTGCAATCGTAGTTGATTCATCTGTTAAATATGATAAACTGATT
>JBBSDT010000278.1:0-4776 GCA_038240405.1 Ignavibacteria bacterium | reverse complement strand
TCAAAACATCTCTCCTTCCCAAGCCCCAGCTTGGGAAGGTTTAATTCTGCTCCAGTTTACTTACAAAGCTGGGGCTTTGTAAGTAGTAAGTTATGTTTTGAGACAAACTCAAAAAAAAGGAGGGGGGCTTTAGCTTTTGTTTTCGATTGCTGAGTCCCGCTCACAATCCTTTACTAAGGAAAATTTCGAATAGCGGAGACTCATCAAGAACAACGGAATATTACAAACAAATAAATGGCATGATATTAACGGTAAACGCTAGGTAAATTGCAAATTGTAAATTGTAAATAAGCAAAAAATAAGATTTGTCACCCCGGCAATTTTTAAGCCGGGATCCAATCAATTCAAAACATCCTCTCCTTCCCAAGCCCCAGCTTGGGAAGGAGGGGAAGCTTTAGCTTTTGTTTTCGATTGCTGAGTCCCGCTTCCGCGGTCACGATCCTTTACTAAGGAAACTTTCGTATCGCGGGGACTCAGAAAGAACATTATGTGTGTATATTATCTTTTTGTTAATTATCAAATATAAAAAAGCTTTCATTGTAACAAAAAATTAATATTCCTAAATTAAAAAATATTAACATGTATACAATTTAGATTTGAATCGTATGCAATTGCTTTAATTTTTAAGTTATTTGACAGCCGGCAAAAATATCATACCCCAATCACACACTATTACAAAAAAGGATAGAAACAATTTAACGGGCAATAAATCATTTGTAATCTGGCTAACCGGGCTATCAGGCTCAGGTAAATCTACCATTGCAAATTATTTGGAGCAAAGATTGTTCAGGCATAATATTTTAACTTATATTCTGGACGGAGATAATATAAGACTGGGCCTAAATAATGACCTGGGGTTTGAAGAAAAAGATCGAAAGGAAAACATAAGAAGAGTTGGTGAAGTTTCTAAGCTAATGGCTGATTCCGGAATAATTGTTTTATCAGCCCTTATTTCACCATTTAAAAAAGACCGGAATTCAGTACGCAATCTATTCGGAGAAAATGAATTCATTGAGATCTTTGTAAGATGCCCTCTTGAAGTTTGTAGACAAAGAGATGTTAAAGGATTATATAATAAAGTTAGTAAAGGAGAATTAGAAAATTTCACCGGAATAGATTCTATTTATGAGGAACCAGAAGAACCTGAAATAATTGTAGATACTGATAAAAGTACAGTAGAAGAATGCGTTGATAAAATTTATGATTTTATAAAAGATAAACTGAGAATATAAATATTTAATGGAGAAATACAACTTAAGTTATATAAAGGAATTAGAATCGGAGTCAATATTTATTATTCGTGAAGTTGCTGCGCAGTTCGAAAGACCCGCGCTTCTTTTTTCCGGAGGCAAGGATTCAATTATTTTAGCTTATCTTTCAAGAAAAGCTTTTTACCCTGCAAAGATTCCTTTTCCGTTAATTCACATTGATACCGGACATAATTTCCCGGAAACATTAACATACCGGGATGAATTAGTCCGCAAGCTGGGAGTTAAATTAATTGTAGGTTACGTGCAGGAATCTATTGACAGCGGCAAAATAAAGGAAGAAACGGGATATAATGCAAGCCGTAATGTTCTGCAGACTGTTACCCTGCTTGATACAATAGAAAAATATAATATAGATGCAGCCATGGGCGGCGCGAGAAGAGACGAAGAAAAGGCACGGGCTAAGGAAAGATTTTTTTCCCATCGTGATGAATTCGGACAATGGGATCCCAAGAATCAACGGCCGGAACTGTGGAATTTATTTAACGGAAAGAAAAACCCGGGAGAGCATTTCAGAATTTTTCCTATTAGCAATTGGACAGAGATGGATGTCTGGCAATATATACATTCTGAAAAAATAAGACTGCCAAATTTATATTTTACACATTTACGGGAATGCATTCGGAGAAACGGGACTATACTTGCCAATTCAGATTTTATAAAACTTAAAGAAACCGAAAAGCCCGAAACTATGCAGGTCCGTTTCAGAACTATCGGAGATATGAGCTGTACAGGAGCCGTCTTATCAATGGCAAATTCCCTGGAAGAAATTATTGATGAAGTTGCAGTTTCACGCCAGACCGAGAGAGGAACACGCGCTGATGACAAGAGATCAGATTCGGCAATGGAAGACAGGAAAAGAGAAGGATACTTTTGAAAAAATTATAAATGTCAAATTGTAAATGTTAAATGTTAAATGTTAAATGGTAAATTATAAATGGTAGATGGTAAATGTCTCTCTTTCCCAAGCCCCGGCTTGGCAAAGAAATTCTTGTGTGAGTGTTCAATTAGCAAGCTCAATTTTTAGAAGTTATTATTAAGAATGATAGAATATAAATCAAATGAATTACTAAGATTTACTACAGCGGGAAGTGTCGATGATGGCAAGAGCACGCTAATAGGGAGACTGCTGTATGATTCGAAAGCAATACTGGAAGACCAGCTTGATGCCGTAAAAAAATCAAGTGAGCATAAAGGTTTGGATTATATAGATTTATCACTATTAACCGACGGATTAAAAGCGGAACGCGAGCAGAGCATTACAATAGACGTCGCTTACAGATATTTTACAACACCCAAAAGAAAGTTTATAATTGCCGATACACCGGGGCACATTCAATATACCAGGAATATGGTTACGGGCGCTTCTACTGCAAATGTTGCTGTCATTCTTGTTGATGCAAGAAACGGAGTTGTCGAACAAACATGCAGACATTCCTTAATTGCTTCCCTCTTAAACATTTCACATATAATTTTGTGCGTGAATAAAATGGATTTAGTCGGATATAAACAGGAAGTTTATGAAAAAATTATAAATGATTATAAAATTTTTGCATCAAAGCTTGAAGTAAAAGATATTCATTTTATCCCGATAAGTGCCTTAGACGGTGACAACGTGGTTGAGCGATCTGAAAAAATGAATTGGTATGGAGGGTCGACATTACTTTATTTGCTTGAACATATCCATATTGGAAGTGATAATAATCATATTGACTGCCGGTTTCCTGTACAATACATAATCCGGCCTCAATCTGATGAATTCCATGATTACAGGGGATACGCAGGCAGAATTGCAAGCGGAGTATTCAAACCGGGAGATGAAGTAATGATTCTTCCTTCTGGATTTACCTCTAAGATAAAATCAATTGATACGTTTGAAGGGAAAGCAGAAGAAGCTTTTGCACCCATGTCCGTTACCATTACTCTTGAAGATGATATTGACATAAGCCGTGGAGATATGATTGTGCGGGCAAATAATCAGCCTGAAATCGGGCAGGACTTTGACATCATTTTATGCTGGCTTAATAACAAGCTTTTAAACACAAAGGCAAAATATCTTTTAATGCATACAACAAAAGATGTTAAGGCTGTTATTAAAGAAGTACATTACAAAATTGATATAAATACCCTGCACAGGATTGAGAATGATAAGAATATTAATATGAACGATATTGCCCGGGTCACGTTGAGGACTACCCAGCCATTATTTTTTGACAGCTACAGTAAAAACAAAACTACAGGGAGCCTGATTTTAATTGATGAAGGAACTAAAGAAACCGTGGCGGCAGGCATGATTATTTGAGAGTTTATTTTAATTGTTTTTACTGGTGAGAACCATTAAACCAAAATGATAAATATTTGTCTAACTATAATTTGAAACCCTTTTTTTTATTAAACCAATTTAATGGCTCAAAATCCTACTACTGAAAAAACCCCTCATATAAAAAAAGAAAAGGAGAAACCCAATGACAGTAATAATACAAAGGAAAAAGAAAATCTTATAAAAACAGAAAACGGATGCGAATCAACAATATCGGTTTTACCCCGCAATTTCACCCATTTTTCTTATTCTAAAAAATCACATTTCAACATATTTAATATATGTGATTACGATCAGCTTCTCTACGGTAAAAAGATAAAACCAGAAGAAACTGATATCAAGACTTACCAGAATCTGCTGATATTTTCTTTTATAACTCAAAATATTCCTGAAGGCGCAAGAATCCTCGAGATAGGCAAGGCGGATGATTATATTTTTAATTATTTTAAAGACAGGTATGAGTACTGGAGAATCGAAGACGCCAAAGTTTTAATGGCCACTTCTATCTCTCAGGAAAATAAAAACGGGCACTTACTACAAGATAACAGTGGATATTACCACAGCAAGCTTCCCGTCGGACACTTTGATTTCATTTTTTCAGCCAGTGGATTATTTGAAATTACGGAAGAAGAATATATTTTCAAAGTTGTACTCGATAATATAAACTGGATGTTGAAACCGGGGGGATATTCATTACATTGTGCTTGTGTTGCGATGCTGAAAGAAACATTTATATATCACCCCTTATTTAACTTTTTTGTAAATTATTCATACCCATTATTTTATTCCGTAGAACCTTTGACGATAATGCCGGACTGGAAACGCGTGGCTGATGATGAAGATCTGCATTACACATATGGAAAATATAACAGAGCAAAAAAATTATCCTTATATGAATTCCAAAACATAGCTTCGTTTAATTTTTTATGGGAAAAGGTAATAGCTTTAATTCCTCCAAAGACAAAAACAAATGAAAATGATTATTTATCAAAAGCTCCATCTTATGTATTCCATCACCTTGCAAATTCAGGAGGAGAGTCAATAAAAGAAGTTCTTTACAATTGGTTTCAAACAGATTATGATTATGCTGAAGATTCAATAAACCAGAATTTTTTCCTGAAATATAAGATTAATACAGAAAATCTTATCAGTGATAACTGCATAATTGGTCATTTTCAATATAATGGT
>JBBSDT010000277.1:0-4781 GCA_038240405.1 Ignavibacteria bacterium | reverse complement strand
TATTGATGTGAATCCTTCTTTTAAAAAAATAAATATAATGCATGATCGAAATGTACTTTACCTGGATACAAATAAGCCACTGCCGGAAAATGCAAAATTCATCTTTAATATCTATCAGAAAACTAAGAAGTTGAAACATATAGAAACTTCTTATCTTAAAATTGAGCGTGCTGAATGATACAAACTAAAGAGCTGCTGAATATTATTCCTATACTGATAATTGCTTTTTCTGCAACCACTATCCTTCTCCTTGAAGTCTTCATAAAAAAGAGTGAGAGAGTTATTTTTGGTTTCAGTGTGTTAACAATATTGGGAGCAATCGTAACTTCTTTTATTTCGATCGGAAAAGAGATGATTATTTTCAACCAGTATTTGAGGATTACCAATTCATCTCTTACATTCAGCATCATAATCCTTATTAGCCTTCTCATTACTATAATTGCATCTAAAAATTATATTGAAAAGGAAAATATTAATTTTGGCGAATACTATTCTTTGCTTTTATTTTCACTTCTCGGAATGATGCTAATGGTTTTTGCAAATGATATTTTGATTATATTTATCGGGTTGGAGTTAATGTCAATCTGTTTTTATGTTCTTGCCGGATTTTTAAGAATGAGACCAAAATCGAATGAAAGCGCGCTTAAGTATTTTCTTCTCGGTGCCTTTATGACCGGATTTATTTTATATGGCATAGCTTTGATTTATGGCATTACCGGTACCACCAACCTTACACTCGTTTATGCTAATGCTAAAATATTCACTAATTATATTTTCATAATTGGGTTGGGCTTATTTATTATAGGATTTATGTTCAAAATTGGCGTATTTCCATTTCAAATGTGGATACCTGATGTTTATGACGGGGCTCCTACGATAGTGTCGGGGTTGCTTTCTACCGGTGGAAAAATTGCAGCCGTAGGAACCATTCTTCCCATAATCCTTTCTCTTAATATCCTGAATTTCAAAATGATTTTTTCCATTGCTGCGGTTGCAACGATGATGTACGGCAATATTGTAGCTCTTGCACAGACTAATATAAAACGTCTTCTTGCCTACTCTTCAATTGCAAGCGCAGGATATATATTTGTCGGAGTTGCTGCAATGAATGAGTATGCCTTGCGTGGAATAGCCTATTATCTGATTGCGTACACTTTTATGCAGCTAGGAGCTTTCATAATTGTCTCATTACTGGAGAAGAGAGATGATGGATCAAGAGATTACAAGAATATTAGTACAGATTATTACAGAGGACTTGGAAAAAGAAATCCGGTTATTGCTACTTATATGACTTTGTTTATGTTTTCACTGGCGGGTATACCACCCTTTGCCGGATTTTGGGGAAAGTATTATCTTTTTTATGCTGCTATCAAATCAAATCTCATTTGGCTTGCAATTGTTGGTATACTGCTGAGTCTGATAGGAGTTTATTATTATATAAGGATTATAGTTTATATGTGGTTTAGCGAACCTGATTCCATACTTACTGAGGAAAAAATACTTTATTCAAATTCTGGAATAGCAGCAACGGTTCTGGCCGTAATCGGGACAATTGTACTGGGTGTAGATCCTAACTTATTTTTTAAATTATTTAGATTCATAGTAGTCTAAGCATGGAAATTCTTTATTCCAAATGGCGGCCGGATTCACTGACAGATGATAAAAAGCTGGAAAATCTCATATCAATATTCAGCTATATCCTGATTCAGACCAATGGAGATATTGACGAGGCCCTTGAATGGATGGAACAATTAAGTGAAGAGTATCAGCTTTTTGATAAAGATCTTTCCTTTGGTGATTTTGTAGATGAATTAAAAAAGCAGGGATACATTGCCGAAAAAGAGGGTATGAAAATTCTTACTGCAAAAGGATCCCAAAAGATAAGAACCGATTCACTAAAGAAAATATTTTCAGGTCTGAAGCCTGACACGTCCGGATATCATGAAACCAATAAGACCGGCAGGGGAGTCGAAAAACTTGGTGAATTAAAGAAATATGAATTTGGCGATCAGGTTACAAATATCGATCTGACCTCAACAATAAAGAATGCCTTTCTGAAGTCCGATATAAATAATTTTAAGCTTGAAGAAAATGACATCGAAGTGTATGAAACTGAGCATATGTCAAGCTGTGCTACGGTTCTGATGATTGATATTTCCCACAGTATGATTTTATACGGGGAGGACCGGATTACGCCTGCCAAGGAGGTGGTGCTTGCATTATCTGAACTGATTCTTACTAAGTTTCCAAAGGATAAAATGAATATAGTTGTTTTTGGCGATGATGCAAAAGAGGTCACGGTCAGAGATCTTCCTTTCTTAAACGTGGGTCCTTTTCACACAAATACAAAGGCCGGATTGAGGCTCGCGAGGCAAATTCTTAAGAAGAAAGGAAATGTTAATAAACAAATCTTTATGATTACAGATGGAAAACCTTCGGCATTATTTACAGATGACGGAAGGATTTATAAAAATTCATTCGGCCTGGATCCGAGAATAGTAAACAAGACTTTAGATGAGGCTGTTGCCTGCAGAAAAGATAAAATAAAAATTACAACCTTTATGATTGCGCAGGATTATTATCTGGTTAATTTTATTGAAGAATTCACAAAGGCAAATAATGGTAAAGCGTATTATTCGGGACTGGATAAATTAGGACAGCATATCTTTGTCGACTACTTAAAAGGAAGAAAAAGATTTAATTAATTTCCTTGAAATTATTAACCCTTCTGCTGCTTGTAATTCCTCAATTCATTTTTTCCAAACAGATTTACAGCGGAAAAGACAGCCTGTATTTTTTTACTTCTGATATTTTATTCGTTCCTACTGAAAGCAGTATTTTAGAATCAAGAGTAGGAGTTACAAAATTCATAGATAAGAAATATCTTAAACTTGATATCGGAGTATCATTTGATCTTATCGGGCTGAAAGTCAATCAAAGTTTATTTTCAATGGGTGTGGATTTTTTTACTTTTTCCAACTTAAGAAATGAAGCAAATTTTAAATTTCCGGTAGATGCTATCGATTATCTTTTCGGTTTTAATTTTAATTTTAAAAAATACATAAAACATGTCATTGATTTAGCGTCACGATTCCGGATTTCACATATTTCTTCACATCTGGAAGACGGACACATTTACAGTAGCTCCGATTCGATCTTAATACCATTTGTTTTCAGCAAGGAGTTCATGGATTTAGCATTTATTATTACGTATAAATTAAATTCCCGTATGCAGTTTAGAAGCCTTTTAGCATTGAACTATATATTTCATGCAATTCCAAAAGATATAAAAAGGTTATCAGCACAGGAGGGATTGGAGCTTGATTATTTTCTTACAAAAATAGTAAGCTTTTATATTTCTAATGATCTGACTTTAGCTGCAGTGAATTCGCAAACAAACGTAAACGTAAATTTCCAGACAGGCTTTTCTATCGGAGGTCTGAATACACGTGCCGTTAATATATATTTCAATTATTTTGACGGGCAGGACTATAAGGGACAATATTATGGCAGGTTCACAAACTATAAAGGTTTAGGTCTAAGGTTTAAATTTTAAATTATTTATATGATAATTTTACTTTTATTTAATTTGATTTTCTTAAAGCCTGACAGCATGCTGGTTAAAGAAAATGAAATAGGCGGGTTCCAGAATGCAGTGTCTCTTACTACAGATGCAAAAGAAAAAATTTATGTTCTCGATGCCGGTTCTAATCAGATTATAAAGTTTAACAACCGGCTTGAATACTTAAAACGAAACGGCAAACAGGGCTGGGCAGAAGGTCAATTTGATTCTCCTACTTTTATTGACGGATCTTCCGGACTGGATATATTTGTTTCAGATGCAAAAAACCAGAGGGTTCAAAGACTCGATCTGGAATTGAATCCCATAACTTCATTAAAGACAAATCTACCGGATTTTTCGCCGGACTTTCAATATAATACTCCTGTTGCAACTTTGATTCTGAATTCCACCGAGCTGTATGTAGTAGACGGTGATAACCACCGCATAGTTGTTTATAAGGATGGAAGAAATCCGTCTAATATATTCGGGGACTACAAATCAGGAAGAGGTCAATTAGCAAGACCTGTCAAGATATTAAAGGATGAAAAGAATTTTATATATGTTCTTGATAAAGAGCTGGGGTCTGTTATTAGATTCGACAATTTAGGAAATTATGTAAGTACTATAACTGTAGACAGTCTTCAGACATTTGCAATTAAAGGAAGCACTCTTTATCTTTTCGACGGAAAGAAAATAATCCTTTATGACCTGGAAAAAAGCTCCATCGTCGAAAAGAAAATATTTCCCCTTGAAGAACAAAAAAAATTTTATAGAGATATTTTGGTACTGAGTAATGAAAAGTATTTACTATTAGAAAAAAATGCATTAAGTTTATGGCGGGAAATTAAATAAAACGAAAAGGAGGAAATTATTATGCGAGGTGTTAATAAAGTGACACTTATAGGCAATGTACAGCCTAATGATCCCGAGTTGAAATACATTCCAAATGGTACTGCGGTGTGTAAGTTTAAGATGGTTACGTCTGAATCCTATAAGGACAGCAGCGGTAATCTTGTTGAAAGAGCTGAATGGCACAGAATTGTCGCCTGGGGGAAAATCGGTGAAACCTGCGGCACGTATTTAAAGAAAGGCAGCAGGCTGTATTTAGAGGGTAAAATACGAACTCCAGATACTTATGAAAAAGACGGAAAAACTATTTATCCCCATCCGGAAATAATAATGGATTCTATGGTTATGCTTGATTCCAAAGGCAGCAGTA
>JBBSDT010000276.1:0-4793 GCA_038240405.1 Ignavibacteria bacterium | reverse complement strand
TATTTTATACCGGTTTTATTTGTTTTGTTAAATACATTATTATTCTTAAGCTGTGGAAAGAAGGGATCAATGCTTGACGGAAATGTTTATTATCATGATGCGGATACTCTGAGCTATATAGTAGGATTTGACAAAGACACCTTATATTATATTATAAGAGGTCCCAAGCAAAATATTTCTCATAAATCCAGGTATTCAGTCAAGAAAGTAAACGACTCCGATTATGTAATTGATGTCGAAAAAAAGCCGGTGTTTTGGGATAAAAACACATGGGAGATTGTGATGGATAATAAGAAAGGATTTTATTCTGCCGAGTCCAAAAATTATTATAAATATTCCGAGGATAAAAACATACTTAGATAAATTCTATACCTTTTTTTGACAGGATAAGAATATTGCAGCACCAAGGCTTAATAAATAAACTAATAGTTATCAAACTTAGAAAAGAATCATTTCAGACAGATTCAGGAATTAATATTCCCGGATACCTTACCAGTGATGAAGAAACCTCCGGATCAAGCACTGAAACACCACCGGGAGAATATCCCTACACACGAGGAATTCACAAATCCATGTACAGGTCGCGTCTCTGGACAATGAGGCAATATGCGGGTTTCGGCACTGCAGAGGAGTCAAACCGCAGATATAAATTTTTAACTTCATCAGGAACTACAGGGTTGTCTGTTGCATTTGACCTTCCGACGCAGATAGGATATGACAGTGATGATCCAATGAGTGAAGGTGAAGTAGGCAAAGCGGGTGTTGCGATAGATTCACTTGAAGACATGGAAATCTTATTTGAAGGCATTCAGCTTGAAAGTATAACAACTTCAATGACAATCAATTCTACTGCCTCATTGCTTCTGCTGATGTACGTTGCTGTTGCAAAAAAACAGAATGCTGATTTAAATAAATTATCGGGCACTATTCAAAACGATTTGCTTAAAGAGTATATTGCAAGAGGGACTTATATTTATCCTCCCAAACATTCAATGAAATTAATTACCGATATCTTTAAATGGTGCGGAGAAAATCTTCCTTCATGGAATACCATTTCAATTAGTGGTTACCATATTCGTGAAGCAGGCTCAAGTGCGGTTCAGGAGCTTGCATTTACACTATCCAACGGAATTGAATATGTAAAAACTGCTATTGAATCAGGTCTCGATGTAGATGAATTTGCAAAGCGTCTTTCATTTTTTTTTAACTCGCATAATAATTTTATAGAAGAAGTAGCGAAATTCCGTGCTGCAAGGAAAATCTGGGCGGTAATCATGAAAGAGCGCTTCAATGCTAAAGATGAAAACAGTCTGAAGCTGAGATTTCATGCACAAACAGGAGGATCTACACTCACCGGTAATCAGATTGAAAATAATATTGTAAGGGTTACGATTCAGGCGCTGGCTGCTGTTATGGGTGGTTGTCAATCGCTTCATACAAATGGCAAAGATGAGGCTTTAGCGCTGCCTACAGAGCAATCCGTACAGACGGCATTGCGGACTCAGCAAATTATTGCCTACGAAAGCGGTGTTGCCGACAGTGCGGATATTCTGGGCGGGTCATATCTGGTGGAATACTTTACAAATCAAATTGAAAAAAAAACATGGGAATATATAAAAGTAATTGATGACCTTGGAGGAGCATTAAAAGCAATCGAATATGGCTATCAAAAAAATGAAATCGAAAAAAATGCTTACCAGTTTCAAAAAAATCTTGAAACAAAAGATGTTATTGAAGTTGGTATAAATGAATTTACTACAGGACATGATGAAGAGTATATCCTTTTTAAAGTTGATGAGAATGCAAGAACCAGGCAAACAGAAAAATTAAAAAAGCTAAAGCAAAGAAGAGATAATAATAAAGTGACATCTCTTCTTGAAGATATCAAAATAAAAGCTAAGACAGAAGAGAACCTGCTTCCGTCTTTATTGGAAGCTATAGAAGCATATGCAACAATCGGAGAAATTTCAGGTGTGTTGAGAGATGTCTGGGGAGAATATTCTGACCGGTAGATCAAAATTATGTTAAATTATAATTTCCCGATTTAGTATCTTATATTAAGTTTCAAATTAAGATTAATTTTATAAATCCCGCATGAATCAAAAGGTTGTCTGGGTAACAGGAGCATCAACCGGCATCGGTAAGGAAATGGCCAGCGAATTTTCGAAGGCAGGTTATATTGTTGTAGTATCAGCCCGACGGAAATCCCGGCTTGTCAGAATTGCAAGTGAGATAAAATATGTAGAAAGGGAAGCATCGGCATTCGTTTGTAATATAATGTCCGAGCGAAGCATACAAATTACAGCTAAAAGAATCAGGGAAAAATACGGGAGCATTGATGTTTTAATTAACAATGCAGGTGTAACTGTTTTTAAATCTTTTATGGAAACAAAAACCTTTGACTATGACAATGTAATCGATACCAATTTAAGAGGCGCCTTTTTATGCATGAAATTTGTTTTGCCTCAAATGATCAGGAATAAAAAAGGGCACATTGTGAATATTCTTTCTGTAGCCGCGAATACTGCGTTTGAAAACAGCGCTGTTTATTCAGCATCCAAGGCAGGATTGCTTGCAATGTCAAACGGTCTTCGCGAAGAAGTAAGAAGGTATAACATTAAAATCAGCAATATACTGCCCGGAGCCGTAGAGACTCCCATGTGGGACAGCAGATCAAGACAAAGATATAAGAACAGAATGATGAATCCTGTAGACATTGCCAAAATAGTAGTTGAGATATGCAAGCAACCCCGTAAAGTGGCTATTGAAGATATAATAGTAAGACCTGTTAAAGGAGATATATAAATAGCAATTGTCAATTTTTTGAATCAGGATTAAAGGATTAAAAGTTAACATGAGATTTCAGCCAAGTTCTTCATTCAACCAATAGTTCAGAGTTCCTTCCAAAAGTTTGTCATCCCGGCGATCTTTTGGCCGGGATCCAATAAACTCGTTATATATCATAATTGAATTAGTTCTGTGCTGATTAATCCTCTATTCAATCAGGAGAGGGTTTATTTCATCGGAATTTTAAGATTACCTTTTATTAATATTGAAATCGGAAATGCACTATAGCATGTTATAGAAATTTGTTTTTAATAATTACTCAAAAATTGAGTTTAAACTTAAAATAGCTATCTGAATATGAGTTACATTATCAATTAAAATATGAACTCTTTTTAATAATTTTTTCAATTAAGGTATTTTTATATTTAAAAACTAAATTTTGCATGTGTGTTTTGAATTCTTCTTTATTATAAAATGTTTCCAAATCGTTAATATATATTAAATTGTAATAGTTATTGGGATTTCTTTCAATTTCGTCAATGCACAACCTAATTAAGTAATCTCTTTGATTTGATTCTCTATAAGAATAATCATTGAGCATAAACCGTGCTTTGTCCAAATAAACAGAGTTAGGAAAAAATCTTGAAAATTGAGTGACGTTATTTTCGAGTGTGGAAAAATTTTTATCATGAACTGCACTATTCTGAATTTCAATCAACTTGTAGTAAGGCAGAGAATCTTCTGCAACAGGTTTTGAAACAGATATTTCTAATATGTTTGATTCAATATTTTTTATTTTGTGCTCATTTAAAATTTTTAATTTTGCCGATAATTTATAGTTACCAACTGGAATATAAAAATAATTGAATTTTCTGGAGTCCGGGAATTTTTCCGGAAGTCCAAAACCCGATAATAGATTATAGACTCCCCAAAGAGAGTCATGTTTATATTCTTGGGGAATTGTGTATCCTTGTCCGCCCAAATATTTCATCGTGTCATTATTGGAATTTATCATGATAAATTGCAAATCAACAGATGGATCTATTGATGGTTCAAAATCAATTTTTACATCATTAGAATAAAATTTATGTTCTACGCATATTGGTTCACCTTCAAGATAGTCTTTCTTACTTGTTTCAATTTTAAAATCCATTTCTGAACTATTTTCAATTTATGATGTAAAAATCATAAGTCGAAAAAATCAATACTGACAAAGTTAATAAATAAACTGTTTTTATCTTTTTCATTTTTTATTGAATCAATAATCAAACTTTACATATTAGTAGAAAGGTGACTTCCCATTTTGTGTAATGGAGTTTAACTTAAAATCTGAATGTTATTGCATTAATAATTTAAATTAGAACTCTTTTTTAAAAATTTCTTCAATTAATGTATTTTTATGTTTCAAAATTAAATTTTGCATAAGGGTTTTAAATTTTTCTTTAGCATAAAATAATTTAAGAATCTCAACATATGCCAAATTATAAGAACTATTAGGATTTCTCTCTACTTCATTCAAAGATAAGCTAATTAAATAATCTCTTGGATCTGCTCTTTTGAATGAATAACGTTTGAGCATGTACCTTACCTTATCCAGATAAACAGATTTGTGATAATGTCTTGAAAACTGAGCGACATTCGTTTTCACTACCGAACATGTATCCTTTTTCTCTGTCATTGGTCGAATCGAAGGGTTGAGCAAATGAAGCTGTATTCTGAATAAGAAATACAATTGAAACAATAAAAAATAATATTTGTATTTTAATTTTCATGACTTCCGGAAAATAGTCAATTGTTATAAATAAGGAGTTTTTAATTGTAATTAGAATTGCTAATAGGGAAATTGTGAAAACAAATTTTTTCATAGATACTTTCCTTTAATAAAATTACCGGTATTGAATATAACATTTTAGATATTTATTAAGATTAAAGCAAGTTATTAGACTTCATTTACTTTGAACTATCATCCCGGCCTTGTGTATTACTATAAATCGACATATTATGCT
>JBBSDT010000275.1:0-4800 GCA_038240405.1 Ignavibacteria bacterium | reverse complement strand
TTTATACCCTTTGGAAAAAAAATGAAGAGTACAATCCAAATTATAAAAACGCATTTTGCTCTTAAAACAACATACGCGTATGTTGTTTATACTTGATTATTAACACAGTACCTTTCTTTGCATCGTTGAAAAGAAAGCGGGAAAAATAAAATAACTTTGCTTAAAATACCTGATCAGGACCGATATGAAATTAAATGACAGTTGTTACTTTGAGAAATCTAAATCAATTCATTCACATCAGAAGAATTATATCCAAAAGCATCTGATACACCTTTGTAAGTTATCTTTCCGTCAATCATGTTCAATCCCAGCTTAAGCTCTTCATTTTGACTGCATGCTTTGCGCCAGCCTCTATTGGCAAGTTCCACAGCATAAGGAAGAGTCGCATTTGTCAATGCAATTGTTGAAGTAAAAGGGACAGCTCCGGGCATATTTGCTACGCAGTAATGAACAACACCGTTAACTACAAAAGTTGGATTTTCATGTGTAGTGGGCTTGCATGTTTCTATACATCCACCCTGGTCAACTGATACGTCAACTACCACTGAACCCGGTTTCATAAGCTTCAGCATATCTTTTGTGATGAGCTTTGGAGCTTTTGCTCCGGCAATTAATACGGCTCCGATTACCAGATCTGCTTTCTTTATTACTTCTCTGATATTATAAGGATTGCTCATCATTGTTGTTACGTTTTTTGCCATTACATCATCAAGATATCTGAGCCTATAAAGATTATTGTCCATAATTGTAACCTTTGCTCCGAAACCTGCTGCAATTTTTGCCGCATTCGTGCCAACTATCCCGCCGCCGAGAACAACTACTTCAGCCGGCTCAGTACCCGGTACTCCGCCAAGCAATACACCTCTGCCACCCATAGTTCTTTCCAGATATTTTGCCCCTTCCTGCGGAGCCATTCTCCCTGCTACTTCACTCATCGGGATCAGTAAAGGGAGGGAGCCGTCGGATTTCTGCACAGTCTCATAAGCTATAGCGATACATTTTGATTTCATCATGGCAAGGGTTAGCTCTTTTGAAGAAGCAAAATGAAAATATGTAAATACTACCTGTCCGTTTCTGATTAAATTATATTCCGGTTTGATAGGTTCTTTCACTTTCATGATCATATCTGCAGTTTCAAAAACCTGTTGAGGAGTCTTGAGAATTGATGCTCCTGCTTTTTTGTAATCCGAGTCAGAAAATCCACTTCCGTTTCCTGCATTAGTCTCTACAAATATCTTATGTCCATGCCTGTGCAGCACTTCTGCCCCGATTGGTGTGAGGGCAACCCTGTTCTCATTGGTTTTAATTTCTTTAGGAACACCTATTTTCATGACAATGATTTTAATTTTCGAATGCGTCAAAAATACGTTATTAGTTTTTGTTATTCAATTCAGATTCTCTAAAATGAAGGTTAAAAGGTAACCAACAAAATTTTTTGTGTTAAATTGCCTCTCTCTAACGAGTATTTCTCAAAACTGTCTTGTTCGTAATACTGTTCCTCCTGAACCGGAAATGTAGGCAGCATTATTATCCAATGCATCAATTTCCCACATGAACACATTTGATCCAACCGGTTGGATAAACCAGCCTGACTGGGAATGTGCTATAAAGGCGGAAAATGTTAAAATAAAAATTAATAAAAATCTCACCGACAGAATATTGTTTCTTGTAAATTTATTTTATCAGCAACATTTTTTTTACTTCTGTAAATTCACCTGCAGTTAATTGATAAAGATAGATTCCACTCGAAAGATTTTCTTCTCTGAAACTAATTTCATAACTGCCGGTATTTAATCTTTCATTTACGATTGTTTTGACTTCCTTTCCTGACGAATTAAATACTATAATCTTTACAAAAGAAGAATTAGGAATTTCAAATCTGATATTAGTTTCAGGATTAAAAGGGTTGGGAAAGTTTTGATGGAGGGAAAATTTTTCCGGGACATTGCTGTTTATCAGTTTTACTCCTACAAGGACAGGATTCATTTGGGCCCTTATTTCTCCGCCGGGAAATACACCGGAATGTATATTTGCATAAAATAAACCGGAAAGGAACTGAGTTTCTAATGTAGTATTCAGGACAAATGTATGCGTGTAAGGTCCTCCTGTGGAAACTCCTGTTGGAAATCCTGTAAATGTAACTACAACTGAAGCATTGGTTCCGGCAACTGCAGGAGCATGGAAATGAGCTGCCGTAGTCGTTCCTGTTAAACCGCTGAAATTCACAGTTACTGAAATTGTTTTTGTAACATCGTCATAGGTACCTGAAATAGTTCCTGTTCCGGAGGAAGTATTCGGAGGGACTTCCTGTGATCCGCTATATGTTTCATTAAATGTGTAAAGTGTAGCAAAAGAATTTTTCTGAAACAAAACAATCACTGCGATAATCTGTAAAAAAATCAAAAAATTTAAATTTAACCTTTTCATTTAAGCCTCCTGAAATATATTTTTTGGATAAAAAATTTTAAACTTTTTTTGCTATTAATAATTGGGTACTCAACAGCTTCCATGAACCCCGATTTCTCGTTCCCAATTTCAGGTTCCATGAGTCCTCGTTCCCAATCTTCCGATTGGGAACGCCGGAACAGCGCACTTATTTTATTAAAATCATTTTTTTTCTGCCCGAGAAAACATTTCCCCCTGCTGTTGCTACTAGTTCATAATAATAAACCCCCGAGCTCAGATTGACTGCATTAAATTCCACACTGTGGCTACCGGTAACCTGGTATTTTCCTGATAATGATTGTACTTTATCTCCGAGAGAATTGTAAATATTTATATTAACAAAGGAATTTTGAGCTAAAACATATTCAATAGTTGTTTGAGGATTAAACGGATTTGGATAATTCTCCATTAACTGAAAATTATCAGGTGATGATATTTTACCATTTCCCGTTATTCCAACTATACTATTTGCTATAACCCTGCTTCCCGGACCACCATATGCTCCCATGTCATTTCTTAATAAGCCTCTGGCTGGCCATTTTGCCAGGGTAAGGTTGTTTGGATCAGGAGGGTCATTGTAAATTAAGCTGCTGTCGCCTTTATCTATACAGGGAGAATTACCCTTTAAATAATAATTTGTAGAATCAAATAACGGATCTATATTCATATTTCCTGCGCCGGAAAAACCACCCTGAACGTCACAGTAATTAACACTTATACTTGAACCGCTGATCTGACCTGACGCCGGGGAAGTATTTCCCCAAACAATATTATTTCTGAAAGAAGCCGCAGCATTTCCAAATCCGTATACTCCCGGAGTGCTTCCTAAGGCAGAATTGAAAACAACGGTATTATTCTCAATTATTCTGGGTCTTGTATAGGAGCCATTTATCCATATTCCTGAACCTGCACCGTAATCAACTGAGCCATAGTTCTTAAATATTAAATTATTCCGGTATTCGCCGCCGGTATAATTTAAGACAACTCCGGCACCATATCTCGCTGTATTATTGTATATAACATTATTAAGAACTCTCGGGTAACAATCTCCGATTCTCATCGCAGCACCGCCTGTGCTGACCACGCCACCGGACACATTCTGGTTGCCCGTAAAAATGTTAAATTGAATTACAGGGGATGAATATTGAATTAATAACCCTCCTCCTTCTCTGTAAACTCCTGCTCCGTGTTCATCAGCCCATTTTGTACCGCTTCCTCCTGTCAGGGTAAATCCCTGAAGCACAGTTGTTGAATCTTCATTGGGGTTAATGATAACACAGCTTGCAGAATCCGGGAATGCCGGAGTGCTTCCGTTAATTATTGTAGACTGAATGGCAGAATAATTATTGTTTTGATAAAACGTGCCTGTCAAAACAATTTTCTTTCCCCTGAAGTTAATATTTTCAAAAAATGTTCCCGGCTGTACCAATACTGTATCTCCGTTTACGCTTATATTGATTGCGGATTGGATGGTTGAATATTGTGCTGGTACATTTCTTATCAGCGCTTTTGCACTAATGTTAAATGCAAGAAACAAAATGCAAATAAGTTTAAAAATTTTCATGATAATTTTTATTTTAATTTATTTTATAAATATCCTTATAAAGTTAGACAGATTTTGAAGGGTTGTGTGACAGTATACTAAATAAAATTATAATAGTAATACTTAATGAAGAAAAGAGTGCCTAATTGAAATTAAAAATGTTCTTAAATTCATTACTTTTAAGAATCTCATTTAGGGAACTTACAAAATCAGGCGATTTCTGAAATGGGTGTTCCCTGAAAAGCTTAATGGCTTTTTCCTCAAATAATTCATTAAGATTATCCGCCTTTTGTGGCGCAACGTTTTCAATAGTGTAAACGTGGTTTCTGCTGAAAAGTAATTTATCAGGATTAACATGACCGCATTCCATCATTAATTTGGTTTTCTTTGCGCAGTGACAGGGATTTTCTTTCTTAATCAACCCGCATTTATCGTCCATGAAATTGGCAAGCTGCTTCCTTGCACGGGAAAGCTTTTGTCTGAAATTTACCTTGCTGATATTCAGTATTTCGCTTCCGACTTCATCGTTCACATTAAATACACTGCCTAGAATGAATATCAGCCTCTGTTCACGGTCGAGACACAACAGCATTGCATTCATACAACCTATTTTGGTTTCTTCTATTAGTAAATTTACATCCACCGGTACGCTGTTTTGCTCTGGTAATTCTTCCAGTTGCCTCATAATTAAATGTTACCGTAGCAGTAGTAATCTTTTCTTTTCTTTTTTGCTACTTTTTTCTTTTCTTTTGTTAATAATGTTAGTATTGTTAATATTCTTAATTTCATTTTCATTTTATAGACAATTTTAA